>NZ_JAUBSH010000086.1:0-27721 GCF_036704705.1 Microcoleus sp. K1-B1
CTTCCTAGTGGCTTGACTATTTTTATTCATTTTACCTCATTTTTAAATAGTCTCATACTTATTTGAAATGACTATAAATTCGCACTTTACTCAAAAAATTTGGCAACATTTTTTACGGGTGAGGCGAGGATTTTTTACAGTATAATTCTACGATAGTCTTGCCTAAGAGCTAGGGGTACTAAGTTCAATCGCAGATAAATTACCTGTTATGGCAGACGGAAAAACGATTTGACCCTAGGAGGCGATCGTGGCACAAGAGGAAGAGAGAAAAGATGGACAGCTTAGGGCAATTTAATAATTAAATAAGTTTTAAAAAGCATCTTTTTTGATTAAATACAAGTTTAAAAAAAGCTGATGATTGCAGAAAAACGGTGTTGCTGATTTACGGTAGGAAAAACTAAAGATGGAAATCCTATAAACCCTGGTTTACAAAGCTTCTGACTTTTCAAATTATTTTCGTTTCCTAGCCTGATTAAGCAACAGTAAAAAAATCCTTATTTTAGGTAATGGCTAGGGTAAGGCAACACATAGAGTAATTAAAAATGAGTCGTATTTTTTTACCTCACCCCAACTTTACCAATGGATGCAGTAAGAAATCCACAAATAATTTACGATTACTGGAACAGAATTATTATAGCTTTTTTTGGGAATATTTTCGACTTATGGTTAATCAGTAAACCATAATTGACTGGTAAGGACTCAGGTGGTGGGTATTGACAAGTGTAATACTGGAAAGTAGAATGTAGCAATTATGAAAAAAAACCTGCCACCCAAACTCAACAGTGAAATCTTAAAACAGTTGGCGACAGAGAAACTGGTAGAGATGATCCTGGAGCAGGCGAGGGCTATAGAGCAGTTAAAATCCCGAGTAATAGAACTAGAACAGGAAATAGAGAAACTTAAAATCAGCAGAGATTTAGACAGCACAAGATCATCAAAGCCACCATCGTCCGACCTCCTCAAAAAAAGCGAGAAAAAACTTGAAGCTCAAACAACAGATGAAAGGGAGACACCAAAACGGAAACCAGGAGGACAACCAGGGCATCCGGGAAAAACGAGGAAGGGGTTTGGTCGGGTAGATAGATTAGAGATATTACGACCGCAAGTGTGTACGTGTTGTGGTCAAAGCCAATTCAGTGGCGAACCCATCAAAATAGAGAGACAGCAAGTAGCTCAGTTAGTAGAGAGTCCAATAGAAATAGTAGAATATCAAAGATATACGTGTATTTGCAGCGAGTGTGGGGAAACACAAACAGCAGACTGGTCGCCAGAAATAGTACCGGGACAAGATATCGGAATCAGACTGCAAGCTTTTTTAGGATGGATAAATAATTACGGACAATTATCCTACGAAAAACAACAAGAACTGTTGTGGGAACTGGGAAAAATAGAAATAGGAGTGGGAACTTTAGTAGCGACCAATGAAAGAATAAATGGCGCAGTGACTCAAAGTATTGACCAGCTCAAACAGTGGGTCAAACAAACCCAGCCCAATATCCATGCGGATGAAACGCCTTGGGCAGTCAAAGGGGTCAAAGAATGGTTATGGATTTTTGCCAATACCAACTTCGCTTTATTTCATGCTGCTGATACTCGCTCTCGCGCGGAATTAGAATCTATTTTGGGTTCTTGCTACGAAGGTGTACTTAGTTCAGATGACTATAGCGCCTATAATGGTTATCCTGTCAAGGCCCAACAAAAATGTCTGGCGCATTTACGCCGTCACTTCAAGAAACTAATCCAGGTTCCTGGCTTAAATAACCAGGAGATTGGAGCAAAATTTATTAGCCTGATAGATGAGGGTTTTAAAAACTATGCTTTATGCCAACAAACCCAAAACCTTGATGAATTCTTGAGTTGGACATCCCAGTTTAAACCAAAAGTTGAATCTACGATTAATTCATGGATTGAGAGAGCCGGAGGGGAAGCCGGGAAACTTTTACGCTCCTTGAGGAAGAAAGCTGATCAATGGTGGTATTTTTTAGACCATCCAGAGATACCGCCTGATAATAATTTAGCAGAACGAACGTTACGTTTAGCCGTCACAAAAAGAAAAATTAGTGGAGGTTCCCGGTCTATGGAACGGTTTCAAGATACTGCCAATTTATTGACGGTTATACAAACTTGTCGCCATCAAGGACGTTCTGTCCGCCGAGTTTTTTGACCAAGCTCTAAAAGCAATGGTTGACTCGGCTGTGCAGACTCCTTCTTTAATTCCTCTAATTGAGACCTGAATCCTTACATTGACTGACTCTTGAGATAGAACTTTATCAAATAGTTGTAATTAGGTTGGGAGGAAAGTTTCAAACTCCTCACTCCAAGTTGTGGCGAAATTTAAAAAAATATGATTAGCGAATAACCAGAATCAATCTGAATCAGAAACCCGGTTTTTTAGTAGCTCTATAGTTCTCAAGCCAATAATTTTGGGTGAGGTCGGGCTTTTCTTGGTAAGTCCTATTCAAGCAAAAAGATGCGATCGAATTTAGGACAACTCCAGTCCCCGGAGAAAACCCTCAATCCATCGCAGCCGTCGCCTTTGTGTCAGACAAATTGCCCGCCAAATAATAGTCTGCACTCCGGCTGCTAAGGGCTGTCCCCTCCTTATGGTAGATAACACTGACGTTGGTAAACCTGTTATATTGGCATTATGTAGGCAAGTATCCTGACTACAGGCACTTGCACGTAAAGGAGTTAGAGTGTCTGCTGAGAGACTATACTTCGGCGAACAACTACCAAACCACACCTTAATGCAAGTTATGAACAGCCAAAAAGTCAGTGTAATCATTCCTGCATTCAATGCTGCCGACACTCTGGCCGAGACAGTTGCCTCCGTACTCAAGGGCACCCACAAGAATCTAGAAATTTTAATTGTTGATGACTGCTCTACTGATGCTACTGAGAAAGTTGCTGCTAAGCTGGTCGAGCAAGATTCGAGAATTCAATACTTTAGGAATCCCCAAAATTACGGGGTTTCTAAGTCGAGAAATTTAATGATATATCGCGCCACAGGCGAGTATGTAGCGTTTATCGACAGCGACGATACCTGGGAACCCAATAAGTTAGAAGTTTGTTTGAAGATGCTCGCAGACAATCCCGAAGTCAAAGCTGTGGCTCACGCTTTGCGGTATTTAGACAAGCACGGTAAGAAGTTGAGTTATATTCCCACCTATCCTACAACTAAAGCAGAAATGCAGGCGATTAAGGAGACAGGCGAAAGTCCTTGGGTTTTCCCGTCTTCTGTTGTAGTCGATCGCTCTATTCTACTCCAAGAAGGCGGGTTTGCAGAAGATTGGCAGGTAGGAGAAGATACAGAATTATTTACCAAAGTTGCTCAAAAGTATGGCTTGCTAGCGGCGACAGAACCTTTGGGAAATTATCGAATTAGAGGGAAATCTCTCACAGATAAGCACTGGCTGAAGAAGCGCATAGCTTCTGATTGTGTCAAGGAAAACCAACTGCGGCGCTTGCGGGGAGAAAAAGAGTTATCACTCCAGGAGTACGAACAGTTATGTTTTAAGAATTTGCCGCTTTTGCAAAGGCTTAACAAATTTCGAGAAGTTTTGGCACTGCACTACATGAGAAAGCTGGGACAAAGTTGGTTAAATCGGGAGGTTTTGCCGACTATTATTTACGGCGTCGCTACCACAGTGCTCAATCCTCAAGCTACTGTGCACAAGTGGCAATGGATGAAGACTCACGAAAAGTTGAGTCATCAAACCGCAGAAGGTATCAATCATTCGCCACAATTAAACCCCCAGCGATCGTCTGAAATCGGGGGGCTGTCCTAAAGGATGTTATAGTTGTATAGCCTTTCTCATTAACATGAGGTACAGGCTTGATAAGCGGGGATAGGGCATAGGGCATAGGGCATACCTCACCAAGATTGATAACTGCTATATGCGGGTTTAGTCAACAAATTAGGTGCTGTCAATAAAGCAGAATCGAAGCCGCTCGCCCAGGGGCTGATTAATACGCGATATAGGGGTCTTGAGCCGTATTTGACTGTGAATATTCTGTGAATATTCTGTCGGGTCAATTACCCGCAATACCAGCTACAGCGGCTTGCAGCCGTGCGGTGGAAGACAATATAAAAATTTGTGAAAGTCGCGATCGGATGTTAGCCTTGATTTATTCGGCCGCCAGCTTCAACCCTATACAGGGCGAAAATAGCAGCGAGCGCCAGCCGTGCTATTTGCCCCCACAACAGTTAGAATCAATAATGTATAAGTAAAAAGAAAAGTTTTTTTAATCAAAAAATGGGTAGCAAACCCCTTTTTGATGCAGAAAATAAAAGCAAAAATTTATAAAACATTCTGCCTTTTACCTTCAGAGGACGATCGCCTTTTTACTTTGAATTAGATTGAATTTATGGACTGGCAAGAAATTTCTGGCAATTGGGTATTAATTCCTTCAAGACCGATCGCGATCGTACATTTTCTCGGCGGTGCATTTGTGGCGACAGCACCGCAAGTGACCTATCGCTGGCTGTTAGAGGCTTTGGGGAATCAAGGATATGTTGTAGTAGCAACGCCGTTTGTCAATACTTTGGATCATATTGCGATCGCCCGCGATGTCCTCAACAAATTTGAAAATGCCCTCGATCGCCTGCGGGCCACTAAATTGCTCAAATCTTCCTATCTCCCCATTTACGGTATTGGGCACAGCATGGGATGCAAACTGCATTTGCTAATCGGTTCTGTGTTTGACATAGAAAGGGCAGGAAATATTCTGATCTCTTTCAACAATTATGCGGCATCCGAAGCAATCCCGATCGTCGAGCAAATTTCCCCCGTCTTTAACGTCGAGTTTACCCCTTCCCCGCAAGAGACTAATCGCCTCGTCCAAAATAGCTATCAAATCCGGCGCAATCTTTTAGTCAAATTTAACGGCGACAACATTGACCAAACCCTGCTGTTGACCAAACTGCTAAAAGCACGATTTCCAGACATGATTACAGTTCAGACTCTAGCGGGCAACCATCAAACACCCTTGGGTCAAGATGTTAGCTGGCCTGTGGGTCAAATTTTTACACCCTTCGACGCGATCGGGCAGTGGGTCAAACAAGAAGTGTATCGGGAATTAAATGAATTAAAACGGACAATTCTGCTGTGGCTAAATCCTCTGTTCAAGGATTTTAAATCTTAAAGTTCAGATTTTAGCTTGGTGACATTAAATTTAGGAATTACGCATAAACTCTATCTGTAGGGTGCTTATGGCGCACACGCTACTTAGGAATTACGCATAAACTCTATCTGTAGGGTGCTTATGGCGCACATTACGCTACCAATAGTGTTAAAAAGCCGTTTGCGTAACTCCTAAAACTGCCAAAGGATGTCTCAGCTATGCACTCATAGCCGCGATGATCCTACTTTTCCGACTTTTCCGACTTAAAAGATCCGACTTTTCCGACTGACATGAGCCTGAGTGGTGAGTCAACATGGTGATAGGTGCATCTGAGGCTAGGTAAATTACGGCCTAAATTAATCGCCAGTTGTTTGTCCACTTAGAATTTCGGCACCCAGAGATGTTAATTTCTAGTTCTGCATCCATCCCTTCCTCATGCACTCCAGATATAGATTCAGCTTTTTGGAAATTATGGCAAGATAATCAAGATTACCTTTACCGTTGCTGTCGCAAGTGGATGGGCAACCCAACCGATGCGGAAGATGCCCTCAGTCGCGCGATGCTGAAAGCTTGTGAGAAAGCAAGAGATGGTACGGATGATATCAAAAACTTTAAGGCTTGGTTAACCAAACTGACTTATAACCTGTGCGCCGATATCCATCGAGCTCGCAACAGGGGTGCAGTAGGAGTTGAAAGTTTAGACACCATTGCTATAGGAAACGAAACCGAATTAATTAGCCAAGAAGAAACACCTGTTAGCGCTGCTATGCGGGGAGAAGTTGAATTATTTTTTCGCGAGGCAATAGATGAGTTGCCAGATAGATTGCGCGAGACTTTTCTTCTCCATTTTGAATCAGGGCTATCTTATCCAGATATTGCAGAACAGCTTGCTATATCCTACGATAACGTCCGCAAGCGAATTTCCCAGGCGCGGGCAATTTTGCGTCAGCGGTTCAATGAAAATTTCGGCGAAGATGGGACTGACTCGGATTTGTCTAATCCTAAGTCGAGGGTTTCTCCTCAGTCTGCCAAAGGAAAAAAATCTCAGAATATTGTTGAAAAAAAACCTGTTACAGAGGAGATAGAAGCAAGAGAAATTGTTGCCGGTGGGGAAGTTCAAGAGCCGGTTTTAGTGAATGCTCAATCTGATGGGGAGATAAAAGAAAGAGAAATTGTTGCCGGTGGGGAAGTTCAAGAAGTGGCGGTGTGTGTTTTGCATCTAGGCGCGAAGGATTATTCGCCCCTACGGATATTGGCTAATAGTCTGGGGGATGACAGCGAAAAAGCGATCGCGCCTAACGCCTACAGCGGATTGCTTTCTGAGTCTTGGGAAAGCCAAAAAGCTCTTGGTGTGCAAGCATCATTAATGCTGCCTGCAGAGGGCTGTTGTACCATCAGCGACTGCAATCCGCTGTATTCCCAGTTTCTCAACAGAGAAAACCCATACTTGACCGATGTTCGATCGCCAGAAATGCGATCGCCCCAGGGTGCCGGAGGCATATCGCGCAACGGTGCGTCTTCTGCATCGCCTTTTCTACTGTACAGGAGGATATGGGCAGACAGTGGCGGCTGGCTTTTTTCCATCTGAAAAATAGGCAGGCAGAAAATCGCTTTAAATCAGTAGTGCGTAGGTTGGGCGGAGTGGAACGAACCCTCCGTTTCACTCCGCCCAACATTTTCCTTAACCCAAGCGTATTGGGCATTAATGCTGCCGCGAGCTGCAATCCCCTATATTCCCGCTTTCTCTATGACCCAGCCCAAAAACGGATACCGTGCCACGTACTCCTGTCGTGGAAAGATAAAAATTTTAGACCCTAGTTCAAGCTCCCAGATTTATCTGTGGGGTAAATCTAAAATCTAAAATCTAAAATCTAAAATCGATTGACTGGCGCTGGCCGCGATATGGCGCTAGGCGGAATTTGGCATGGAAAAATTCGGCATCCCTGGTTTCGCCAATCTAGATTCTCAGGAAGAGATGGACTGCGTAGCAGGAATTGGTCAAATCCTCCCTCGAACCGCGTCATCCCCCAAAAGTTAGAGATGCCATCTATCTAAAGACTGAATTATTCACAAATCGCCTTGGGGAAACGTCTAACTAATAGAAGAAAAAAAACCAACCCTGGAGTTGAAAAATTATGATTCGTCGTATTGCTTTCGTTAGTGGTCTCGTTATTCTCAATGCTTTTGGTTTCGCTACCCTAGCTCGTGCCGGTGAAGGTGGTGTGGCAGGTTCTGCCGCTTTCACTGTTGACGCCAATGGGGGGGTTACAGGTGTGGCTGTCTCGGCTGCTGTGGGTAAAGAAAATGCTGCCGCTCATTCTTTCAACTACAGCGGTGACAATGAAAATGGTTTACAGAACTCAGCCTTTGCCATTGGTACTGCGGGTACACTGAGTCTCAACGGTCTTGGCGACCCCGCCGGCTTTAGCCTCAACACAGTAGAAGACAGCGCTCGGGGTGTCGAGCAAGAAAATAGCTTCACAGCGGGGTACACCATCCAACTGGGTACTGCTAGTGGCGATACTTTGGGTACGGCTCCCTAGAATTGTTGAGAGTTGTTAGCTAGTAAGCTGACCCAGTAATTCAATCCATTTTCTCCCCTCTCAAATCTGATATGAGGATCTTAGCGGCTCTCGCCACAGGAAGCCAGGAAAGATCCTCATTAAGAGAGGTTTTTTTATCCGCAATACCTTCTGATGAATAACAAGGACATTCCCCAGATGAAACCCATGCTAAATACTACAAAAACTATCAATCCAGCCACCACAATTGTTTTTATCGATGCCGGAGTAGAAAACGCCGATCTACTCATTGAGGGTGTCATTCCCACTACTGAAGTCTTTGTCCTAGATGGGACGGCTGATGGCATCGAGCAAATTAGCCAGGTTTTACAACACCGTCAGAATATCGATGCAGTTCATATTATTTCCCACGGTTCCCCCGGTTGCTTGTATATGGGAAATAGCCAACTGAGTTTAAATAACCTAATCCACTACGCCCCGCAACTCCAAAAGTGGGATGTTGCTAATCTCCTCCTCTATGGCTGTAACGTTGCAGCCGGAGATGCAGGAGAAGAATTTATGACTAAGTTACACGCTCTGACGGGGGCAGAAATTGCCGCTTCCAAGTCTCTGACGGGGAGTGCTGCAAAAGGGGGAAACTGGGAGTTAGAAGTCACAACAGCCCAGAAGCAGCCCGTGTTGGCAATACAAGCGGAGGCAATGGCGAACTATGGCTATGTATTAACCAATGCCTTTGGCTACACAGATACAGAAACAGCATACCAGGCGATCGATCTCGTTCCCGGTGCTACTGGTGTCACTTCCATTTTGACTGGTGTTGATGATGCTTCTGTTGGAGTTAACTTAGGGAGTAACACTTTCAACTTTTATGGTACTAACTACTCTAGTTTGTTTGTTAGTTCCAATGGTCTGATTACTTTTGGTAGTGCTAACGCCTCATACTCCAACACAGATTTAAGTTCAAGTCCCACTCAAGCAGCAATATCAACACTCTGGGATGACTGGGTAACTTATGGTGCAAATAGTCAAGTTCTCTATCAGTTTCAGGATCTTAATAGTGACGGCGTTAGTGACCAACTGGTAATTGAGTGGAATGAAGTTTACATTATCGGTGATTCGGTCAATCCAGTAACATTTCAAACCATCTTAAATTTGAACACTGCATCTCAGGCCGGTAATATTACTTTTAACTACCCCGATTTGTTAAGTGGTTCTGCATCAGCCTCTAACGGAGGTTCTGCCACGGTCGGCATTAAAAATGCCAATGGAGATCCGTTGCTAGTATCATTGAATGATGCCAACAATCCCCTTCTGGGAAGCGGTAAAGCTATCAAAATTTCTGTTATTCCCCCAATCACTGGTACACCCAATAACGATATTCTGCGGGGTACTGCGGGGGGAGACCAAATCAACGGTTTAGCAGGTAGCGATGTCCTCTACGGTAACGCCGGAAACGATACCATTGATGGTGGTGACGGCGACGATATTGCCTACGGTGGCAATGATAACGATTTGTTGCGGGGAGGCAATGGCAGCGATCGCCTTTACGGTGATGCGGGTAACGACGAACTCCTCGGCGAAGTGGGTAATGACATCCTCTATGGGGGTGATGGTGACGATCTCCTCAATGGCGGTGCAGGGAACGATCAGCTTTATGGTAATGCAGGGATTGATACCTTTGTTCTGGCAGCGGGAATGGGTCTGGATTCCATCTACAATTTCCAAGATGGCGTAGACAGAATCCGATTAGATGGAGGTTTAGCTTTCGGCGATTTACAGATTGCCCAAAGTGGCACTTCTACTTTAATTAAAATTGCATCAACCAAAGTCACCCTCGCTTCTTTACTTAACACAAATTCCGCCTTGATTGGGGCGGATGATTTTAGCGGTAGCGCTAGCCTGCCTCTCGCATCTAGCGGTTCTTGGGTAGATGAGGTACACAAGTCAACTTTAAAAGCTTGACACCACAGGGTTTAGGCGTACTCCATCTTTCTGAGAAAGGCTATAGTCTCAACCCTGAAATTATCAGGTGCGTTAACTTCCGTTAGCGCACCCTTTATTTTAATTTTAGAATTATTAAATATTCAAAATATTCATTCAATAAATATTTTTTTATTGCATCTATAGCGAGCCTAAATGAATTGTGTAATTATTGTAGGGGCAAACCCCCCGTGGTTGCCGCGATCCGTGGGGTTTGCACGGGGTCACTACCCCTACATATTTGTACCAATGATTTAGACGCGCTAGATATAAAAATATTAAAGCCAGAGATTTAATATTTTTTAAATCATCAGGATATCAGGGTATAATTACTGTATTAACTGATATATTTAATGCCTAATTGCTGCGCTTGTAATGATAATTAACCCTCTCAAATTTATCGTTAATCCTACTGGGTTCCTCTCAACAGCATACAATGGTAGTATTCTCGTCGGTTTGACTCTCCTGAGCCTCGCTTACTCAACCCCAGCCATAGCAGAAACTCGCTCCAATTTACTCGACAAATCTAATCAACTGGATTCCTCTGCTGCGAGTGTTTCCGACCTTCCAGAAACCACCCCTTTATCAGAAACACCCAACTGGTCTACTTCTGCTACAAACCAGGAACCTTCATCCCCAAATTTAGCCTCTGAACCTCAACCCACAGAACCCCAATCAACTAATAATCCTAACGGATTACCCCAACCTTCTGCGCCATCTACTGACCCCGATTACATTATTCCATCTCGAAGCGCTCCAAGCGTTTCCGACCTTCCAGAAACCACCCCTTTATCAGAAACACCCAACTGGTCTACTTCTGCTACAAACCAGGAACCTTCATCCCCAAATTTAGCCTCTGAACCTCAACCCACAGAACCCCAATCAACTAATAATCCTAACGGATTACCCCAACCTTCTGCGCCATCTACTGACCCCGATTACATTATTCCATCTCGAATCGTTCCAAGTGTTTCCGACCTTCCAGAAGCCAGCCCTTTATCAGAAACACCAAACTGGTCTACTTCTGCTACAAACCTGGAACCCTCATCCCCAAATTTAGCCTCTGAACCTGAACCCACCAAACCCCCATCCACTAATAATCCTAACGGATTGCCCCAACCTTCTGCGCCATCTACTGACCCCGATTACATTATTCCACCTCGAATTGCTCCAGACGAAAAAATCAGCCCATTCACGACCAATTTACTTCTCAATGACATTCCTATCAGCCATCTAACTGAATGGGAGTTTAGTGGTTTCCATACTTTTGCTGAAACCACAGACAGCGATATTTTTTTTAATGGCACTCTCAAACTTAACAGTCGAGTCAGTGAAAGTTTAAGCCGAAATAATATTTATAGAGTAGACCAAAAAGGCACTTATTTGCAACTGCGGACTGTTCCCCTTGAACGAAGAATTACAACGACAACTACCGCACCCCAAACCATGACGGGGTTAGAAATTCAAATGAGTTTAACGGCGGCTTGTATTTTTCCCAATACCCCCAGTGACCAACAATGTACTTATACCCCAGGTTTAGTTATCGATCGCAATAGTATAGATCCAGAGTTTTTCGTACCTACCCGCGTCTTTCAAACGTCTCAGGTTGGGGAGGTTCTCAAACCAGAAACTTTGGCTTTTATGCAGCTTCCCGGCTTTCAAGGCGGAATCAGCAGTCAACCGATAGGCGTCGATTTTTATTTTCCCAATTCGGGTGCTTATCCGGGAAACAGCCAATCCCAAAAAACAAAAGTTGAGAGAAAAGAAGAAGTTGACTATACGATTGCAGGTACTGTTTCCCGTGTTCGTCAAGTTGTTAAAGCCAATGATCGAGAAGCCGTTTTAGGACGGACTATTCGAGGCTTTACTCTCTTTGTTGATGATGAAAATCGCTGGCTCAATACGGCAATTCAAGCGGGGGCGCAATTTTTACCCGATGTCATTCCTGAACTAGAAGGCAGTAAAAATCCCGTTAATACTAATATCAACCGCAACTTATTTTTAGCGGCTAATAATACTCGTTTACCCAGCAGTAGTTTTACAATCTATTCCGCCGGACTCGGACGGGCCGAAAGTTTAACGCCTAATGTCACCAGCTTAAGTCAAGTTCCTAGAGCGAATTATAACAGCCTTTGGCTCGGTCTTTCTCCCGTGATCGATCGCAATATTGAAGATGGTCGAATCTTTTACGATCCAACAGGGCCACAAGTCACCCTTGTGGATGCTGGTGCAGAAGGTGGAGCAAATACCAATGTACAGTTATTCTCTGCGGTTAACCAAAATCAGTATTCTACGGCCAATTTGCAGAATTTTTATGCCCAAGTTTATTTAGGTTTTTTACAGCAAGATGTCAATTTTGTTAGAGAAAGTATCTATAGGGAAAAAAGCTCTTACTATCCTCATCTCAGCTTTACCGGAAACTGGACGGGAGGCGAAGATATCCTGCGATACTATACGGGTGTGATTGCTTCGGAAAAGCCCAAACTCTACCTCGGTGCTGATTACACGAGAAACACGCTAAACAATTGGAGTTTTCGCGGCGGTGCGATTGGTTATCTCAACCCCGATCGCGATTATTACAGCCAACTTTGGGGGAGTGTCGCCAAAACCTTTCGCTTCAGCAGGCGGGGCAATTTAACCTTATCAACTGGCTTCAATTATGCTCTCGATCGAGAAACAAGAATTGGTGATGTACTTAGTATTTCACCAGCTAGTGAAGTTGCCGTTAGCGCTCGCCTGAATTGGGGAATTTTTTCTCTGGGTTTGACCAATTATGTTGGTGATATCCTTCCCAATTCCTACGACGATCGCTTACTGGCTGAGTTAACCATCCGTCCTCTAAGCACTCTCACTCTGTCTGGTTATATCGCCCCCATCGATAAAAACTCCACTCGGTCTCTCTACGGTGCGAGTGTAAGTTGGCAACTGGAAAATAAGTATAACAGTCCTACCCTATCCCTCAATTGGCAAAATAAGCAATATGATTATGGTGATGATGTTTTGGGGAATCGTTTATTATTGAATGATAATGTTTTTACGATCCTCTTTCGCATTGGTTCTCCAGGTAATCCGCTCTCTCGTTAATCTTACCCAGAGTAGGAGCAAACTAATTTGCTAAAACAAAAAATCAGACTTATGCCTCATCCCCGCCTGTGAAGCGTTTGAAAAAATCTATCCCAATATAAATTCTCACCGAGATTACCTCCTTTGCGAGTTAATCTGCTTCGGACGGCAGTGCCATAATGTTTTAGCACATTAAGTACCGAAGAACCGGAAATACCGATGCGATGGGAACTGCCAGTATCTAGGGCGGTGCAGTCAAATCAAAATATAATAAACTGCTACGCAGCTTAACAGTCAGCTAGGGTTATTAGGGAAGAGTTGAGGGGCTACCCTCAACTCTTACCCGCTAAAAATATTAGTGTTATTTTCGATCGTCGATACAGGGCGAATAATTTTTGACGATCGACAAACAGTTCCGTCCATCCGCCGTTCTCTCGTAACTAATCCTGTCTGCGATGTCTTTGATTAATTTTAGTCCCCGCCCGCCCGGAGAGTGAATATCGACTTTTTCCGAAATATCTTTGATTTTTTTCTCTAAATCAAACGGATCGCCCGAATCCCAAATTTTAATCTCTAAATATTCAGCGAACACCGCCACCTGAATGTCAACAGGCAAATCCGCTGGTTTGCCCTTGTGGGCGTGACGCACCGCATTCGTAAAGCCCTCAGCCACAGCCAACTGACACCGTATCCACACACTTGTAGGAATTCGCGAGTCGTACAATTGTGCAAACCACGACAAAACCCAGCTTAATCCATTCAGACCTGTATTGACTTGAAGATCCGCTTTTTTTAGCATCGGCAACTTTTCGGAACCCTTTAATTCAATCACGCTCACCACACAAGTTCTTCATCGGCCGGTGGGCAAAATACAACGAGACAAAATACAACGAGACAAAGTATAACGGCGGCAAAATTGAATGGTAGTTTGAGGATACTAGCTCTGGTGGGCCGTGGATCAATGTCTAATCGAATAATCGGTGAGTCACTGTACCATAAATAGCACTTCCATGTCAACCAGCGCCTGTGGCAAATAAAACTCTATAAAAATTTATATTCTGAGTATAAACTGAGTGAAGTTCGATCGCGCCAAATTTCTATCAAATTTTAACGTAAATTGAACTCAACGACCCGCCCTCAAAAGCAATTACCTCGAAAGCGATGCCAATAAACTATACTCAATCTCAGACAAGGGCGCTGACAGGATATATTTTAAATGACCCCCAGACCTTGAAAAACTTGTAGTACCTAAGTGCCCATGTTTCAAATTCTGGTTATTGACGATGATACGGCTGTTCAAGAACTGCTGAGAAGAACCCTGAAAAAACAGGGTTACGAAGTAACAGTAGCAAGCAATGGCGAAGACGGTGTAGCCCAGGCGCAAAAATTGCGTCCGGCCCTGATAATTTGCGATTGGATCATGCCGCGCTTGACCGGCATCGATGTCTGCCGTCGAGTTAAGGCAGATCCGGATCTGTCAACTACACAATTCTTTTTGTTGACTTCTTTGGGTTCGATCGCCGATCGAGTCAAAGGCCTCGACGCCGGTGCCGACGATTTTATCTCGAAGCCGATCGAACTCAACGAGTTACAGGCAAGAGTACGCGCGGGATTGAGGCTGCACCAACTCAGCCGAGATTTGAAAATAGCCAAGCAAAGTCTGGAAGCAGAGTTAGCCGAGGCCGCCGAGTACGTGCAATCCCTGTTGCCAGATCCGATGACGGAACCTTTCAGCATTGAGGCAAAATTCATTCCCTCGCGGCAGTTGGGGGGAGATTGCTTCGACTACAACTGGTTAGATGCCGATTATTTGGCGATTTACTTGCTCGACGTAGCCGGTCACGGTTTGCGGGCGGCGCTGCCTTCTGTGGCCGTGCTGAATTTGCTGCGATCGCGCACGCTCCCCAACATAGACTACTACAAACCCAGCGACGTTCTGCGCGCCCTGAACACCACCTTCCAGATGAGCTACCAAAATGACAAGTATTTCACCATCTGGTACGGCGTTTACAACCGCATTTCTCGCCAGCTAGTTTATGCCAGCGCCGGCCATCCACCTGCAGTGTTGATTTCCCAGTCCCCTGCGAGCACCGCTAAAATCCAGCGATTAAAAACCCCCGGAATGCCGGTCGGGATGTTCCCTGACGCCCCCTATGTCGATAATTGCTGCGATGTCGAGGATTTGAGCACTCTCTACATCTTTAGCGACGGGGTATACGAGATCCACCAACCTGACGGCAATATCTGGGGGCTTGACCCTTTCGTAGATTTGTTAGCAGCTTACAACGGTGCAAGTGCCGACCAGTTAGAGCTGGTTTTGAACTACATTCAAAAGTTGAACGCTAAAGCAGTTTTTGATGATGATTGGTCTTTACTCAAGGTAAACTTTGGCTAGCTGACTTCTTGCAGTGCATCTGTGACCAAATAGCAAAAAGGCAGCAGCCCAAAGATTTAGTTAGTTGAGAGAATTTTGCTATTAAAAGCATCGCGGGTCTGAAATATCTCGAAAACTCGATCCATGCTGGTGAGTTCAAATAAGATGCGGATTTGCTCGTTGATAGAACAGACAACTAATTGACTCCCAGCGGCCCGGACTGTTTTGAGCGCCAAGACTAAAGCGCCTAAACCAGAACTATCCATAAATGTCACATCAGTGAAGTCTATCAATACCACATCGGCTCCCGCTTCCACTAGGTCGCTAATCTCTTGGCGGAATTGACTTGCCTTGGTGCCGTCTAAAATGCCAGAGGGCTGAATAATTTTAACTACAGGACTCATATTTTGCGGTGGGAATGTCAGAATTTCTAGCCAGACTAGGCTAGTATAGCTGCGAGATGGACTCCGATCCAACTAAGAGAGGGGGAAAGTGCCAAAGCCTGAAAGCGGGAGAATAGTTTGGAGTGCAAAAGATGGTGTTCGTCGCGGATCGTAACGCCGATCACAGTCGCAGCGCTTCGCTGGGAGTGAATTTTGAGATAGGGACAATCTTTGTTCTGCCGAATGCCTTCTGGTATTAATCAAACTAAGCTAACTTTGGCGCGGTACAGCAGTTTGTCGCCTTGTCTGTAGCCTGTGTAGCGGACTTTGACGGGTTCTCCGGGTTCGGCTGTTCCTTCCATTAGCTGGTGCTGTTGGGGGTTGTAGGGAATCTCGGCTCCGACTGGGGCGATCGACTCCACTCCCCAATGCTCCAATAACTGCTCAACGGGCCGCAGCAAGGGCAGTAGTTTCTGAGCCCGCAAGTTGTGATTTTCCTGAGCTTTGCTCGCAGCAGTCGGCCACTGCAACATCCAAGATTCTAAAATTTGCACGCTAGATAGCTGGAATTCCTGCATCAAAGATTCTCGCTGCTGTTCGATCGAAGCTTGCAGGCGCTGATATTCTTGTTCTAGGGCTGTCGGTGGTGCCGGTTCTAACTCTACATAGTTTGGCGCCAAGGTTGCGAGCAGTTCGGTTAAGGAAATTTGCAAAGCTTGACTAATTTTGAGCAAGATGTCGGCTCGGGTTTGCAAAGCTAAACCGCGACGCAGGCGACTTAGCTGGATCTCGGAAACTCCTGCTTTTTGGCTGAGTTCTCGATCGCTCGAAAGCCCCGCCTGTTCCATCAGGCGTTGCATTTGAGGAGCATAATCTGGAATATTGGCAGTCACGAAAAACTCATCCAAATTAATAAATGGACATATTCTCGATCGTAAACTGTCACGAGCCTTAAGGAAATACATCTGTGGGGCGGGCTCGGACACCCACCCCACAATTTTTTTGTGGCTATTTGACGGCAACTTTTGCAGCGGTTGCTGTTACAGTTGTCGCAGAACCTTGCAAATGTGCTTCTAGGAACCACAAACGCTTGTCAATTGTCCGCGAAATTTCGGTGTACAGATCCGCTGTATCGGCATCGCCGAGTTCGTCTGTTTTGTCGATGGCGACTCGCAGGTGTTGGGCGTAGGGTGCGTAGCGATCGGCTAAAGCCGTCACGTATTCTTTCCCGTCTAAAATGTCGAAAGGAAATTCTGGCAAAATCGAATCTGCGGCGGCTGTGCGGGCTGTTCCTACAGCCAAACCGCCCAAAGCTGTGACCCGTTCGGCAACCAAATCGATGTATTCTTCGAGTTCTGTTGCCATTTCGTCAAATAGCAGGTGCAACTGGTAGAAGTCCATGCCTTTAACGTTCCAGTGAGCTTGCTTGACTTGAGTTTTTAAGTCCAGAGTCGTTGCGAGCGTGGCGTTGAGCAGCCCGACTACTTGAGATCGGGTGGTGGCGGACATATCGATGCGGGTGGGGTAAAGATGTTGTTTGTGGTTGTTGGTAGTCATAGGTTTTTAGCTTGTTATTAGTGATTGTCGATCGAAGATCTTAGAAAGCTTTGGGCGAGAGAATATTTGCCTGTCGTGAATTTCTATTGAGAGGTTCAGGCTAGGTGCATCTGCAACACGGCACGGGGAGCTCGCCGTATTTTACAGCGGATAGTTTCTAAACCGAGACGCTGGCAAGCTTCGTACCGGTGGCAGCCGGAAAATCCGTAATACTGTCCATCTACTTCTAGCACATCGATGGGTTCGTTTAAACCTACCTCGCGGATGGATTCCATGAGGGCGGCGACTTTGGTTTGGTCGTTGACTCGTGGCAGGGGGCGGCGAATCTGGTTGAGGGGAATTTCTTCTATCCTCATGGCGGCTCTCTTTTTTACTTGTAGTTAAATCATAGTCGTAATGACTTCGTTTTGTCAATAAATATGAGGACTAACGCAAAAACCAGGTTTTTGCGGGGAAGATGGGGGTTAGAACATCCCAACTACTGCTATCTGGCCCGGAACTCCCATACAAATAGCTATGAATTGGCAACACTCAGCACAGGCAGGATTTTTCATGCCTTTCGATAGATCGATCGACCTCAACCTTCTAGGTACAGTGGGAGAAAAGATAAATTGTGGCTTGAAATTATGGCATCCTCCCAACCCCTCAAAGGCATTGAATTGATCGACTGCGCCAAAGCTAACGCCCAACAAGGAATCGCCACAGCCGCGAAGCTTTGCGGCTACGGAGGCGACCTCAGCACCTTCGAGCGGGAACTGAAAAAGGCTTGCCAAGACATCGGCGTCGAAGTCAAGGAGTTAAACGACTTGATTACGAATCAGCAGATGATGAAACAAGGAATGGGCATTGAAATCGCTCCAGATACTCCCTCAGAACTCTAGCCTCAATCTCCACCGCACCAGTTTGAGAGCTAAGATTGCCCTGATACCAGTATTTTGAGTCTGCTAGCTGAGGCAGGCTAGAATGTTTTGCATGGGAGCTTCCGACTTTTGGCAGGAGTCGTGTTTTCTCCCGCGAAGAGGGTGCTTTCTGGAGGGTGCACAGATTGTTAGGAGGACTGTCGTGTCAGATCAGCAAGACCGAATAATGCGTTTGTTTATAGAGGAGGCTAAGGAGCACCTCGATACTCTAGAAAATGGTTTAGTGGATTTAAAGTCCACGATGAAAGACCCCGAAAGCGTCCAAGAGATGTTTCGAGCCGCCCATTCCGTGAAAGGAGGGGCGGCTATGCTTGGCTTAGATAGTATTAAAACAACCGCTCACCGCTTGGAAGATTGTTTTAAGGTGCTCAAGGACGGGCCCGTCAAGCAGGTTGACCAAACGGCAGAATCCCTATTTTTAAAGGGAGTTGATACGCTTAAGGACTTGCTAGGGCGACTGGAGGGGCCTTTCGGCTTGAGGAATGAGGAGGGAGAAAAACTCGTGCAGCAGGTGATGCCGGTTTTTGCTCAACTCGAAACTCACCTCAATAAATTGGCGTCGGGTAAAGTGCAGGCTGCTGCTGGGTCTGGTACGGCCGCCGCTCCAACAGCGGGCGCTGTGCCGGCGAATTTTGCTGTTGAAGTGATGACTTTACTCAAAGAAATGTTGCAGGTGTTCAAGCAGAAAGAATCGGCTGCTAGTCGCTCTGAGTTGACGGCTGTGTGCGTTCGCCTCTATAAGTTGGGAGGTAAAATAGAGACTTGGCAAAATTTAGTAAAAACAGCTAGAGCAGCTATCGTTAATCCCAAAAACTCTTATAAAGTCTTAGCTCCGTTGATTATCAAAGAACTCAAGGAAGCTGGCGATTTAGTACAAGTGGGGAAAGTTAAGACGATCGTTCCGAGTAAAAATTTGCTACTTTTGGCAGCAAGCCCAAAACCAGCCCCAGCAGCCCCAGCAGCCCCAGCAGCCCCAGCAGCCCCAGCAGCCCCAGCAGCAGCGCCGAAGCAAGTCGCACTTCCCGCCGAACCGAAGGCGGTAGTCAAGCTTTTGCTCAAAACTTTCAACAAAAAGCAACTCTCGGAAATCGCCAAGTTACTGGTTAACGCCATCAAATCCTCGAACTAGGATGTGTGGCAGTAGAAGATAGAGTTGAGCAGTAACTCGAAAAAATTCACTCACTCGAGATTTTTGCCCTCTACCTTCTACTGTTGGGCAAGCCTGCGTTAGAATTAGTGGATATGTAGGCGTGCAATATTGTACCAGAATAAAAAATCGAGCAGGCTTTATAAGGCGGTAGCTGTGAAACCAATTCGTTCATTAGAAGATGCTTTAAACCGCTGTCAGGCGATGGGAATGCGCTTGAGCCGCCAGCGTCGATTTATTCTAGAACTTTTGTGGGAGGCAAAAGAACACCTCTCGGCTCGCGAAATTTACGATCGCCTCAACCAACAAGCGCATTCGATCGGGCATACTTCTGTGTATCAAAATCTAGAAGCTTTGTCGAGAGAAGGGATTATTGAGTGCATTGAACGCTCGGAAGGACGCTTGTACGGCAACGTCAGCGACTCTCACTCTCACGTCAATTGTCTTGATACGGCTCAGATTCTAGACGTTCATGTGGAATTGCCGATCGACTTGATCGAACAAATCCAACAGCAAACGGGTGTCAAAATTGTAGACTACCGGATAGATTTCTACGGATATCGATCGGCAGAGTCCGCCACCCAAGCATCTAGTGTCAGCGATACGCCAAAGGCTTCGTAACGGATAAAGCAGCGGCTGTTGGAAGCAAAACCAATATTTGTACTGGGTCGATCGGTTGTATAAAATGATTTAAGTATATAGCTGGGTTCGAGCGTTTTTTTTGCCGTCGCCAGCCGGAATTCGGCACAGTAGAGAAAAAATAAAAACAGAAAAAAGAAACTCGATCGACAAGTTTGGCGATCGGGAATAAAATTTACTACTAAACAAAAAAAATCCTTTCTACCCGCTACACGTAAAAGTCTAGACCAAATCCGGCTGGAGTGTCCCTTTATTTTTAATCGGCTTGGAGTAGACGAAAGCTAGTGTAGTTGCGGTTTCAACCGCTGAGTCTGATCAGGTAATTTCTGACCCGGATTTAATATTAGACCTTGGTTTAATCGCTCCCCCAATTCATCTGTGGAGTCAAATCTAAAATCTAAAATCTAAAATCTAAAATCTAAAATTGATGGGCGGTTTCAACCGCTGAGTCTGATCAGGTAATTTCTGACCGGGATTTAATATTAGACCTTAGTTTAATCGCTCCCCCAATTCATCTGTGGAGTCAAATCTAAAATCTAAAATCTAAAATCTAAAATCTAAAATTGATGGACTGACGGGGCTTTATACTGCTTTTTCTGCTAAACGGCCCCGGGATCTGTCAATAATTGTTTGATAACTGGTATGATTTACGTGCTTCAAGAGCCTAAAATACTCGGAAGCAACCAGTGGGGCCAGACACAAACCTCACTATAAAACGCCGTAGAGGGAAAGATTGCCAGTACCTTGAAGGAAGTTCTCGATCTCCTTAACAGGAGTCAGAAGCCCACATCACAATCTATAGATTTGATGTAGGAGTGTCACATTCTAGAGCGCATTACAGGACAGGCTGAAGTAATGGCGAGACGACAATCTGACCAATTCC
The DNA here is from genome assembly GCF_036704705.1 of Microcoleus sp. K1-B1. Taxonomy (NCBI): domain Bacteria; kingdom Bacillati; phylum Cyanobacteriota; class Cyanophyceae; order Oscillatoriales; family Microcoleaceae; genus Microcoleus; species Microcoleus sp. K1-B1. The sequence goes on from NZ_JAUBSH010000086.1 coordinate 20,593, forward strand.
ACACACCACCGCAATACAACCCATCCCCTAAACCGACGGCACAGTTCAGTGCACAGGGGACAGGCGATGCGAGTTCCTTCGTAACGGCTGCGCCGACCGAAGGAAAAAGAACTTTTTGGCAGTGGCAGCTTATCTGGCTGAGTCTCCTGGTGGGATTTGGAGTAACGGGGGCCGCTGCATTTCTGTGGTTGCTGACGATGCCGCCGCCGCCCAATTGCCAGCAACTGTCGCCGTTGGCGGCGGACGGAGAGCGACTTTACTGCGCTCAGCAAGCTGCTAAGTCGGGCAAGCTAGAACAGCTAGAATCGGCAATGGCATTGGTGCAGGCTTGGCCGAAAGAACATCCGCTATACTCCCAGGGTCAACATTTGATAGGGGAATGGTCGAAAGCCATTCTGGGATTTGCCAGGGCAAAAATTGAGAGGGGCGATTTGAAAGGCGCTCTGGAGATTGTGGCGAAAATTCCGAAAACCAGTCGGTCTTACCCAGAGGTACAGGAGGCTGTGACTGCTTGGGAAAAAAATTGGCAGGAGGGCCAAAAACTCTACGATACAGCCCTAGCAGCTTTGAAAAGTGAGGATTTAAGGAAGGCTTGGGATTATGCTCAAGCTTTGTTCAAGCTGGAAAATGTTTTCTGGAGTCAGAAGCGTTACAACGAGCTGATCCAGCAGATTTCTTTGGAAAGAAACGGCTGGCAGCGCTTGCAAGAGGCTAGAGATTTGGCGAAGGACGAGACTCCGCAAAAGTTCGCTGAGGCGATCGTCCTAGCTCGAAAAATAGACTCGCAGCTCTTTGCCCGTGCTAAAGCTGAGAAGGAAATTGAGGGCTGGAGCCGGACTTTGCTGGCAATGGCTACTAAGCGGTTGGCGGCGAAAGACCTGCCGGGGGCGATCGAGGCTGCTTCTGTTGTGCCACAGGATTCGCTACTGTTTGCGGAAGCTCAAGATTTGATGCAGTTGGGTAGGGCTCAGGCAGTGACGTGGAACCAGTCGATATCAACTCCTCTGCCACAACACATTTTTAGCTTGCTGGAAGGGCAGGGGGCTGCTAGCCAAATAGCTCCGGGTCGCCCTCTGTACAAGCAAGCTCAAGTTCAAATTGAAAATTTGCAGGTGCAGTTTCAAGATTTGCTGCGGCTGCAAGTGGCGAGCACGATCGCTAGTGTCGGTCAGATAGGGACGTTTGCACTCGCGATCGAGCAAGCGCAAACCATCGGACTGAAGCAGCCACGGCGCGTTCACGCTCAAACTTTGGTGGCTTCTTGGCGTCGGGAAATTCAGCGGATTGAAGACCAATCTTTTCTGACTCTGGCGAAGCAGTTGGCCCAAGCGCAGACGGTTGAAGGACTCAAGGGCGGTATGGCTCAGTTAGTCCTGGTTGCTCAAAACCGCCCCCGCAGGATAGAAGCGCAAACTCTCTTGGCTCAGTGGACGAAACGCATAGAAGTTATTCAAGATCAGCCTTTTTTGGATGAAGCGATCGCCCTGGCGAAGCAAGGAAAACTTAGTGCTGCTATTGAAAAAGCTTCGCAAATTAAGAGCGGTAGGACTTTGTACGCGAAAGCTCAGGATAATGTCTATCAGTGGGTGAGTGAGCTGCAAGTTGCTCAAGACCGACCGATTCTCGATCGAGCTGCGGCATTGGCATCTCAAGGCAGTCTAGGAGCGGCGATCGATACGGCTTCCCAAATCGGTTACGGTAGGGCGCTGTATTCAGAGGCTGCAGGTGCGATCGGGCGCTGGAGTGCTGAACTCAGAGCCAACAGTGCACCGCCGCCGGAACCCGCTCGCGATTACGCGCCGGAACCCGCTCGCGACTACGCGCCAGCTCCGCGACAGGAGGAGTACGCGCCAGCTCCGCGACAGGAGGAGTACGCGCCAGCTCCGCGACAGGAGGAGTACGCGCCAGAGCCAGAGCCTTATTATCCGCCTGCGAGAGAAGAGGCCCCGGCTCCCGAACCTTACAATCCGCCTGCTCCGGAGCCGGAACCTTACTATCCGCCAGCTAGAGAGCCGGAACCGGAACCTTACAATCCGCCTGCTCCGGAGCCGGAACCTTACTATCCGCCAGCGAGAGAAGAGGCCCCGGCTCCGGCTCCGGAACCTGCTCCTCCGGCTCCGGCTCCGGAACCCGCGCCGCCCTCGATTCCTGAATCGGCTGGGCCTCCTGATGCTAATTTGCTGCCGGAGTAATTGGGTTTTCGCGCGATCAGTCTCTAAAATCTCCCATCTAAAATCAAGTGAGTAATTTCCAAGTGCTGACGATCGAGGGCGACCCCATTTTCCGGCTGGGGCTGCGAGTCGCTTGCGAGCAGTATCCAGACTTGCAAGTTGTTGCAGAGGTTTCAACCCCAACCGAGGCTTTGCGAGTTATAGAAACTCGCTCGCTCGACTCTGGAGCAGCCAAGAAGCCCGCAGATTTGGTAATTTTGGCTGTTGAAACCCTAAATTTGCGATCGGGTCAAATAGAGGCGGTGGCATTTTGTCGCGAACTCAAAAGTTTGTACCCCAATCTGCCTCTGTTGCTGCTAGGCGGGCCGCTGACAGCGGAGCTGTTGGCGGAGTTACAGGCGACGGGCGCGAAGGGCTATTGTCCTAAAGGTAGAGATATTTCTCTGACAATCGAAGCTATTCGCGCTGTGGCATCTGGTGGCACTTATTGGGCGACGGATGCGGCAGCTAACTCGGAAATAGAACTAAATGCAGCGGTGGTTCAAACAGTAGAAAACTCTGCAGAAATTGCCGAGAAAAATGCAGATAATCCGACAGTTGATACGCCAGTACACAAAAAAATGCTGGCTGATTTTTGTCTTTCTGGACTACGGGAAATAGATGCAACTTTGGCGGTTGTCCAAGCTGATTTGCAAGAGTTCAGAGCCGCAGCTCCGACTGATTTGCCCTCTATTTTAGATGGGGTTGTACTCAGCGGACGCCGCAGAGAATTGCTCGCAGCTCGTTGGATTGTCAGTCAGTTATTATTTGAAGGAAAAGGGGAGAAGGAAGAAGGAAGAAGGAAGAAGGAAGAAGGAAGAAGGAAGAAGGAAGAAGGAAGAAGGAAGAAGGAAGAAGGAAGAGGGGAGAGGGGAGAAGCCAGAAGGCAGAGGGGAGAAGGCAGAGGGGAGAAAGAAGAAATTAGAGGCGAGAATTTGTTAAATAATTCTCAATCGCAATTAGCGAAGTCCCAAGTTTTGGCGGGATCTTTGGTGGTTGCAACTAATTGGCAGGGTAGCTTGTTTGACTCGGCGGCAGCTAAATTGCAGTTTGAGTTGGTGAATTTGACTGGGTTGCCTTTAGAAATCGATATTTTGCGATCGCCCAAAAAGCGTGAATTGATGACTTCCATCCTGCGGAAGTTAAAGGATTTGCTGGAGGAATTGCGCTTTTCGCAAGTGCAGGAAACTCAATTGTCGCAAAAAATGCCTGCTATTTTACGGGATTTGTGGCAGGCGACAATCATAGATTTTTTTGGCAGATACTATACACTGCAAACGGAAGAAAATCTGGTTTTTGATGGCAGTCAAACCAGCTTGACACTGGGAGAAAGTCAAGGGGAAAGCGCTGCTGATCTCTTGGCAAGCAGCGGTATAGAAGTTGTGCCGATGCTGCTGGCAGATGCTGATGTAGTTGCAGCACAAATCCTTGACAAAATACCGATGACAGTTGATTTTTTTGCACATTTGCTATTTGAAATTCCTCTAACAGTTGACAATATTTCTTGTGTTGCTGGCAGCCCGGAAGCAATGCAGCGAGCTGAAGCTTTGTTGGAAAATTTGGCAATTCAAGTGGCTAGCGGAGTGCTACAGCCTCTACTAAATAATTTGGCAAATATTGAAGAAATAAAGCAAATTTTTTACGATAGTAAGTTGATTTCGACGCGAGAAATTGAGAGATTTAGGAATGATTTGTCGTGGAGATATAGCTGGGATAGATATTTTGTGGAACCGAAAGCTATTTTTGAAAGCAGGTTTTGGCTGTTTGTTTTGGGCGATTCTGGAATTAAGAGAATTTCTATTTATGCTCCGAGAAATCTGGAGTTAGCACAGTTGTCTGGGTGGCAGTTAGCCTTGACTTTGCTGCTGGAAACCAGGGATGCGATCGCACCTAGAGTTCGCGCGGTTATTTCGCTCTTGGGTGCTGGCGTTGTTTATGTTTTGACTCAGGTTATAGGGCGGGGAATTGGTTTGATCGGGCGGGGAATTATCCAGGGGATTGGTAATTCTTTGCAAGATAGTAAGTTTGGGAAAAATGGATAATTGGGAAGGGGGCATCGGGAATGGGGCATCGGGAATTGCTAATTGATAATATTGATAATTGGGCATTGGTAGTGATATTATAGGTAGGATAGATATGAGATGTGACACCATTCTCAATAACCTGTAGGGGCCGGTTTTTCCAACAATATTTGGTTGAGATCGATAGTCTCATAAACCCGCCCCTGCCCAACGGTCGATCGACCGGATTGGATATAACTTACTGCTATAAGGTTGACTTTTTATGAGTATTATGATAGCGATAGATGCCGATCGCATAAACAGTTTAGATTTGTCTCCGGTGCGGACTGTGATTGAAAAGTGGCTGGCAGAAGGAGCGATCGCCCAAAACGAACAACAGCTACAATTTGAAATTGAGTATCCGCGCGAAGAGTTAGATCCGCGAGAAATTTCGGAAATTCCCGAAGTGCGACTGTGGTTTATTCGCTTGGATGCTTGTTACCCTTGGCTGCCATTTTTGCTGGATTGGAAAGCGGGAGAATTGGCGCGCTATGCGGCGATGTTGGTGCCGCACCAGTTCCACCGCACCCAAGGTATTCAGTACAATCCTGAAGCTTTGGAAATGTTTTTGATGAACAAAATTTTTGTGTTGACTGATTGGTTGAATCAGCAGGGAATCCCCAGTAAATCGAAGTTGATGGCGATGTCGCAGATGTTTGGTTATGATTTGGAGGATGCTTTTTTTGATGTGATCGTGCCCCACAAATAAGCTGTAAGTAAGCCCACCTAAATTGTATTTTTTGGGCGGGCGGGACGCCCAATCCCTACTCCCCACAAGAATTTGCTCAAACTTGACTGTAAAATTTAGATGCTTCACATTATTGTGGGGTGGGCTTCTAGCCCGCCCAAAAAGGCGTAAGGTGTACAGTGCGTACCCCACAAATAGCGTGGTAAGCCCTCTTCACAATTTTCTCAGAATTGAGAGTTACTTTAAATAAACAACGATCGCCCGATTCAATCGATCGAGGAAATTTACCATGAAAACAGATTACCTCATCGTCGGCAGTGGTTTATCAGCACTGGTTTTCGGAGCTTTGATGGCCAACTCCGGCAAAACCGTACACATCCTCGAAGCTCACGAGCATCCCGGAGGCTTTGGTCACACCTTTACGATGGCCAAAAAATACACGTTTAATGCCCAATTCCACTACGTGTGGGACTGCGGCGAAGGACATACAGTCAATCGAGTTCTCAAAAAACTCGGTCTCGATCGAGATGTCACCTTTGAGCGGTACGATCCGAATGGCTACGACCACATGAGAATGCCTGGGTATGCGCTGGATATTCCCTCGGAACCAGAGGAACTGATCCGCAGATTGTCGGCGCTGTTTCCCGAAGCGGGCGAGAGAATTCGCAAATTCGTCAACGAAGTCGAGAAAACCGGCGAAGGACTCAGAAAACTCGCTCCTCCCGTCAAACCAATTGAATTACTCAAAAACTTCGGTGACGTATTCTGTGCCGTCCAACACCTCAACAGTACACTTCAGGACGTTTTCGACAAGTTCCAACTCCCGCAAGCCGCCCAAACCCTATTAGCCCTGCAATGGCCGGACTTTTTGCTGCCTCCAAATCAGCTTTCTTTCTATGCTTGGATTGCCTTGTTTAGAGGCTATCAAGAAGGTGCATTTTACCCGACGCAGCATTTTGAATATGTCATCAATTCTTTAGTTAATGTCATTGAATCCAACGGAGGGAAAGTTCTACTAAACCATGAAGTCACGAATTTTAGGGTGACAAACAGAACAGTAACGGGAGTTGAAGCGATGGATTTGACCACCCATCAAACCCATGAATTCACGGGCGACACGGTGATTTGCAACCTTGACCCGAAAAGAGCAGCCAAGATGATTGGAGAGGAACTGTTCTCTAAAAAAGTGCGGCGAAAACTCAACTATGAGTATTCTGCATCTAACTACATGGTGTACTGCGTTGTCAAAGATATCGATCTCCGAGACTATGGATTTGGCAAGTGGAATACCTTTCATACGGAACACTTGGATCTAAATGAAGCTTTTGCTCAAATGTATGAGCAAAATGATTTTTCTCGTCCGAGTTTTGCAATTACCACGCCAACTTTACTGACCCAAGCGCGGCGGGATTGTCCAGAAGATTGTCAAATTGTAGAATTTCTGACTGTTGCTAATTACAGCTATTTTAAACAGCTTTGGGAGAGCGATCGCAAAGCTTACAGGCAGAAGAAACAAGAGATTCTGGACTCGATTTTAGATGTTGTGGAAAAACACTATGTTCCGAATTTCCGCAAACACATGGTGTTTCATATTACCGGAAGTCCGACGACTAACGAGCGCTTCTGCTGGTGTCCTAACGGTAATTCCTACGGTTCCAGCCTGACGCCGCGCAACATGGGAGTTGATCGACTAAATCATGAAACATCCCTCAACAATTTCTATTTCTGCAACGCCTCTTCGGGCTATCCAGGCTTTGCACCGACATTTTGGACAGGGGCGCTGCTTTATCAACGTTTATCCGGCGATGCGATTTTAGGCTAAGGAAAATTAGCAATTGGTTATTTTCCTGTTTATCTCGTTCCTTGGCTGTGCCAAGAAATGAATTTCGGGAGGCTCTACCTCCTCTTAAAAATCTCTAGTTTGTGCTCTCATTATCTCGTTCATTGGCTCTGCCAAGGAATGAATTTCTGGAGGCTCTGCCTCCTCTTAAAAATGACGAGGCAGAGCCTCTATAAATGCGTTCCCAGGTAGAACCTGGAAACGAGAATTCCTTCCTTCTTCCTTCTTCCTTCTTCCTTCTTCCTTCTTCCTTCTTCCTTCTTCCTTCTTCCTTCTTCCTTCTTCCTTCTTCCTTCTTCCTTCTTCCTTCTTCCTTCTTCCTTCTTCCTTC
>NZ_JAUBSH010000087.1:0-27604 GCF_036704705.1 Microcoleus sp. K1-B1
CTACCTAATTATCAACAAGGCATAAGAGCTATGAGGCTTATTCTATCAGCGTTATAGGTGACTTGTCGCCCCGACAGCTACGCTCCTTAAGCATCTCAGGAGTTTTCTGCACCACTAAGCCGTTTATCTTGCACTTTACTCTCGCTCCCGCGCTCGAAACCTTTCGCCACGCAATATGCGATCGATTATTCAGCAAGCCCTAGTTAAAGAACTCATGGCAAAAACTCATACTAAAACCGGGCTTTCTGTGGTAGTAAATGTAATCGATAAAATTTATGAAACTGGTCGAAAAGTAGCTAATGGATTTAAAGAAACAATGAAAATTATTTTTGATGAATATCTACCCAAATGGAATTATCGTGCAGTTCCGACTATTTAGCAGACGCTAAAGTTATTAAATTTTCATTCCTAAGTAGGCTTGCAGAATAATTGCCAGAGCAATTTGTGCAGGAGGAACTGGGCCCTGACCTACTGTGCTGTCTTTAAAAATTGTAGCAAGTTCTTCTTGAAACTCATCATTAAATATGAATGAACGGTTGAGCCCTTAGAAACGTGAATAACTTGGCTCGTTTAATGCGCTTGATAATCAACGCTTCTTTTTCTGAGAGTTCAATTGGAGGATGCCATAAGGGAGGGCGCATAAGGTTTCTTCCTTCTTCCTGATTATGAGAATTTAACAGGCTTCTCAATTCACATATCATTTTCAGTCTTTTTTGTCAACTCCTAATACTGAACCGACGCCCTAGAAGTACGATCGCCCCTGGGCCTCTATTCCAAAAACCGAATAACAAAATCCCCGACTTGTTAAAGAAGTCGGGGATTTAACCGCGATCGCATTTTAGGTTAGGCGTTTCGCCTGTTTCTATGCCAAAACAGGCACGGGCTGCGGCCAACGTCCCATGACTTTACCAATCACCGCCAATTCTTCCATCAACTTGTCGAACTGATCCGGTGTTAAAGATTGCGGCCCGTCAGACAAAGCTTTTTTCGGATTCGGGTGCACTTCAATCATCAGCGAATCAGTACCAGAGGCGATCGAAGCAAACGCCATTGACGGTACAAACTGCGCCCAACCGGTGCCGTGACTGGGGTCAACCATAATCGGTAAGTGAGTGAGAGTCCGCAATACTGGCACCGCCGACAAATCAAGCGTATTGCGTGTATATTGCCTGTCATACCCGCGAATTCCGCGCTCGCACAAAATCACGTTCGGATTGCCAGAAGCCATGATATACTCAGCAGCCATCAACCATTCTTCAATGGTGGCGGAAATGCCGCGCTTCAGCAAAACAGGTTTGTCTTGAGCTCCGACTTTCTTCAACAGTGAGAAATTCTGCATATTTCTCGCCCCGACTTGGATTACATCGGCTACTTCTACGATCGCACTTAAGTCGGCCGCATCCATAACTTCGGTGATAATTCCCAAACCGCTAGCTTCCCGGGCCGCAGCTAGCAATCCCAAAGCACTCTCGCCGTGGCCTTGGAAAGCATAGGGGGAAGTTCTCGGTTTGTACGCGCCACCACGGAGAAAATGAGCTCCAGCAGCTTTGACGCGCATTGCCGTTTCGACAATCATTTCTTCGTTTTCGACCGAGCAAGGGCCTGCTACGATCGCGATCGGGTGATGCAAGCCGATCATTACAGTTCCTAAAGGAGTAGCAACCGCTACTTCGCTGGGTTCTCCTTGGCGATACTCCAGAGAAGCGCGTTTGTAGGGTTTTTCGACGCGCAGCACTTCTTCAATCCAGGTGCTCATTTCGCGCAGTTGCATCGGTTCGAGCTCAACGGTGTCGCCCACCAAACCCATGACGGTTTTGTAACGGCCGACGATTTTTTCTGGTATCAAACCCCAGCTAGTGCGGAGCTCTTCGTCGATGCGATCGATCTCGGCTTCTGGAGTGCCGGCTTTCATTACAATAATCATATTTTTTTTGCCTTTTCTGTTGGGCTAAACTACGGATGATGACTCTGATGCACTGAAAAAAATAGATGCAATGGCGATCGAGAATCTATTTATATCAGTATTATCAGTATTATTAGCATTGTTGTGGGGCGGGTTCTTATTCCCTCCCCAAATACAAACTCTAGATGGTTAACAGCTTAGTTTTTAGCTAATGACTAATAACTAATAACTAATGACTAATGACTAACTTTTTGGCTTCGCGGCGCGCCACGCTTCTCGCATCCGTCCAAAATTGGTATTAAATTCTTCCCACCCCAGAGTGCTTCCTGAAACTTCTTCATCCCAGGAAGCTGAGAGGACTCCGTAGCTTAATCCCAGAACGCCTAGACCAAAACAGCCCATGCTTACCAGCAATACTGCTGTGTTGGGCAAATCAAACAAGCCTTTGCTGACTATCAAATAGCTGACAAAAAATGTGGAAATTCCCAGGATGGTCGGTATGCCGCAGAAGACCGCTATGCGAGATATCATGCGTTGGCTGACTACTTCTGGGATGGATTGCGCCTGTTTTCCGGTTTTGTTAGCTTTGGGCTGCTTGTCGGCAGAATCCGACTCTAAGGCTACGCTTGCTTGGGGTTCTGGGGGCTTTTTAGGCGTTTTTTTACGATTCGTTGCCGGTTCAAAGGGCAAGCGCTTGCGGGGTGGTTCGGAGGACATATTTTATCTCTAACCTGAAATCTCGAACATTTTTCAATAAGTCTTGGTGTTTGTCCAAGATTAAAGAATATTGTCGCAAATTTTGGCTTTAGTGTTTAGCCGCGAATGCCTAGGCGGGCAATCAATGCTTTGTAGCGATCGGCATTTTGCTTCTGGATGTAGGCCAGCAGGCGCTTGCGGCGGCTGATCATCATCATCAAACCGCGCCGGGATGCGAAGTCTTTTTGGTTAATTTTCAGGTGGGCGCTGAGTTTGGTGATGCGATCGGTCAGCATGGCGACTTGGACATCTGCTGAACCGGTATCGGTTTCATGGGTTTGGAAGTCGCCCATGATTTCTTGTTTGCGCTGTTGTGTAAGAGCCATGAATTGATTTTAGTTTTTTTTGTACGATTGTCACAATCTGCAATTGTACCACAGCCAATCAACAAGCGTGCAGGGTGCGAGATGAAATTTTTGCTGCAAGAGTTCGCATGGGGAGTTTTAATTCCCTTGCGGGGAAAAGTGAATCGCGACATTGAAACCAGCGAGCGCCAACAGTACCACATCCTTTAGCGCCAGCAACGGCGCGCACTCTCTATGTCTGGCCCCCGCAAACAACCCCGATATTTGCGATGACCCCTCTAATAATGTCGAATTCTATAGCTATGATGGTTGGTGGATAAAGGCCCAGTGCCCTGCATAAATGATTTTTATGGCACCCACCAAACGTAATAAAATTCTGGCCGCTGTGGTGGGTGGCCGCTTGCGCGATCGACACAGCAAACGCACAATCAGAAAAACCCCGGAACAAAATGGCAAAGACACCCGGTCTAAAGACCTTCCCCAAGTTACTGTCTCAAAAAGAGGTAGACCTCATTGTGGCAAATGACGAGTACACCAAGAACCCAGGCGATGTACTCTTTCGCTACTACGGAGACTTCGGACACAACACCCCCGAGCCAACCACACCCCCAGAGGCTGACGCGCCCATCCGTCGAGGAGCCCCCGGCAAAGAGACCCCGCCACCAACCCCCTGGATGCTCGCTTGGGGGAAGACCCTACAAGACCGTGGGTTCTTCGATGAGATGCCCAATCAATACCGCGTCACCGATTGGTTCGGCAGCCTCAGATCCCAGTTCAAATGGCACATCGACAACCACCGACACGGAGAGAGAATCATCGCCATCAGCCTCTCCAACAACCGCGTCATTGGCTTTCGCAAAGATGCCAACAGCCCCGTCTTTGAACTGGAACAAAATGCAGGAGATGCCTATTTGATCGCTGGTCCAATCCGCTGGAGTTGGCAACACTGCGTACTGCCAAGAGGCAAAGACAAGAGCGGAGGGAGAAGTTTTGTGGTGAGCTTTAAGCGCCCCGCGCAATAATCAGCAACGCCACCTTCCTTCACTTCAATTAAAGAGTTTTAATCCCCTTGCGGGGAAAAGTGAATTGCGACACCCTCTATCTACAGCAATTTCACGGGCTTTCAAGTTGTTATCGGCTCAAATAGGCGATCGCCTCACGTATCCAATCATCCGCATCACCTTTGGCCGACAAAGTGCTGTCTTGACTGAGGGTTTGCAGCGCTTGCAAGACTTCAGCCGCAGTGTATCCCATCGCCAGCAGGATCATCTCGACTTCTTCTTGAATAGCTGGGGGGACTCCGGCGGCGACTGAAGTTGTCAAACCTGCTTGCTGTCGCCATTCCGAGAGTTTGCTTTTGAGTTCCAGGGCGAGACGTTCTGCGGTTTTTGTTCCCACGCCTGGAGTTTTGGCGAGGATGCGGGTGTTACCGCCGACGATCGCCTGGACTAAATCTTGCAATCCTAAAGTATCAAGAAGTGCGATCGCCAGTTGAGCACCCACACCGCTAACACTCGTCAACTGCCGAAACAAATCGCGTTCTGCAGCGCTGCCAAAACCGTACAATACGATTTGGTCTTCCTTAACTTGCTGGTGGGTAAAAATTTGGGCGACTTCGCCAGATGCTGGCAATTGACCGGTCACGCGGGGCAAAATTTGGATTTCATAGCCGATTTGATTGACTTCCAGAGTCAATATGACGCGGTTGCTGCCTTTGGCGATATCGGCTACTGTGCCTTTGAGATAGCTAATCATAAAATTAATAATAATACACCGCTATTGGTTTTCATCAAAGTCGGCGATGATGTTGCGGATTTCGTTGAGGCTGATATCTGTTCGATCTGACATCTTGCACCATTCTCAATTAGCCTTTTAGCAACAGGCAAGATGCCTGTTCCACAAGAAAATCTACTCTTTGTGGAACGGGCCGGAGAGCCCGTTCTTGAGAATAGTGCAAGATGTGAGTTCGATCGGATTTTGAGTCAATAGTTAACAAAAGTACGATCGACGGTGATTCTACTTGATAAATCATGCGATCCTCTAAAATCTAAAATCTAAAATCTAAAATCGATCGATGCCCTCCCACATTTGAGAAAGAGGTATTCGCTGTCCGGTTTTAGCTTCCTGCAACGCTCTTTTGAGACTGGCTTTTATTTCTGCAACTGGAGTATCATCTGGATATTCTTCAGTTTCATCTGTAGGTTCCTGAAAGAGGACTATGATTCGCACCCGGCCGGGAGTTTCTGCGGTTAAAGGTCGATCGAGAATTAATTGACCTTTTTCGTCGATCGTTCCTGTGACTTCAAAGGCTTTCATTGGTTTCTCCGGGATTTTTTTCAATTAATACTATTATATAACCCTGTCCGAGCGATTTTGTTATTCTCAAGCCAAAATAAGCTGCTGTTTAACCAAAGACAAATCCGTCTTACCAAAATTAACAACCAAAGCCACATTGAAATTTTCCAAGGATTTGACAAACCACATAATTTCATTAGAAGCTTTACCTTCATAGTGATTAAACAAAATAGAAAAGCGCTTTTCCAACTCGGGTTTGACTTTGCCCGAAAGCAGTACAAGTTTCAGCAGTAAACCCATTGTCCTACTAGCGCCGAGGTTGTACACCAAATCGTAAAAAACGTAGTGGCTGGGATGTTGGGAATTTTCCACTACTAAGAAGTTGAACAATTGGTGGCAAGTCCGAACTAACAATGAATTATTGAATTTCACCGAGTCATTTTCTCGCAAGGTATTTTTGATGTGTTTGTACAAACGGTCATTAAATTGACGCCCGCCGTATTCTGGTTCAATCGACGATATTAAATATTCATATAAATCCACTTTAAATGAGGCGTAAGATGGAGTTTGTCGGGAATCTCTCAAAAAAAATTGAGCCGCTTCTTTGTAGCTGCGATCGCCTGCTACTTTTCCCGCAAATTCCCTTACCGCTAAGTGCAGTTCTGCATCGTTCAAAAGTGTGGGATTAGGGGCCCGCTGCACAATCCCTATTTCTGTATTTCTCGGCTCAACCAAATAATTCAAATATTGAGACAAATGTGTTTCAAATTGTCGCTGTCTTTGAAATGCCAGTTTTTGGATGGTTTGTTGGTCTTCCTCAATGCTGCCCTTGCTCAGTAGAGAATAGCCGTACAAATAAGGATACCGACAGATCAATTCGCCCAAAGGAGAATCTGTATCTTGTTTCTGCTGTTCCGCCTCTCTATCTAAGGCTTTTACTAAGCGCTCTAGGGTCTGGAATTCTTCACTTTTAGTAAAGAAAGCTATTTGTTCTTGCAAGCGCTTGACTATGTAAAATTCCATCCCGAATCGGGGAGAAGTCTGCTTAAATAAAGCTACCAACTTGGCGATCGCGAATTGGTTTTGGGAATGCAATTGCCAGCGGTTGATCGGGATGTAGCAGCAGCGGTGGAGGAGATATTTAAAGTCCTGATCCGATCGCTTGACGGAGACTATACTATACAAAGTTGCTTCAATTTCTCGATCGGGATAGCCCATGCCGTCGATAAATAGCTTTCGGAACCGCTCGATCACCTGTGCGGGGGATTCTGTTTCCACGCAGGAGACGATGTGATCGTACAATCTCTGTTCGTTGCTGCCTGTTGGAACACTATCTGAGGGCGGGGTGAGGATGCGGCTGTCTGCATCTGTGTCTACGCTGGTGTCTGCAACTTGTGCGACAACGACTGTCGGTTTTTCCCCAAAAGTTCGATCGGGATTCAAGAACCAATAGTGTTCTTGGCTTAATTGTTTGTCCGCAGCCCAATCCAAAGCTGACTGCAAACTTTCCCCTGTCAATAACAGCGATTCATCTTCGCGGTCTGAAGCCAGCCATGCTGCTAGCGCCAAGCGGTAGGGAGCCAATTTTCCCAGCTCTTTTTCTACCCAAAATCGATTAAAAACTGACTGATAAATTAGGTTAGCAACTACTAATTTACCGTGAGATTTAACAACCAGTCCTGACAGTTGCAATTCGAGTTTTTCGGGAGAGTAATCTGCTGGTACTCCCTGCGATTCCCCGGGTTTTGTTGCCTGGGGCGGTTGCAAAGCTTGCTGGTATAGAGTTAACAGCCGCGTGAGGTCGCAGTGGTTATGAAAAATGCGATCGCGTATGGGTATCAAATGTTGGGGTTCGTCTTCTTCTTCCCAATTTTTAATAATTCTGTGTTTGACCAGTTTTTCAACCTGCTTAGCTTCGGAATTTCGACCAATGAAAGGCCCGTATTCAAGTACCAAGTGGCAAACTTTTTGAGTTAGAAACGGTTGGCCGCCCGTCCAAGCTAATATTTCTTGGAGCACTTTTTGGGGGCGAAAAGCTTTCAGGGCTAATCCTTTTGCTAGTGGCAAACTTTCGTGCAGTTGGAATCGACTTAAATGAATCTGCCGTCCAATATTAAAAGGGTTGCATCTTGGATCTCGGATCAATGCTGAGGGGGCTGCTACTCCCATAACAGCAAAAGTCAGGCGATCGTATTCCGGTTGCTCTGCCCGCTTGGAGTAACAAGCCCGGATCAAAGCAAAAAAATCGCTGGTACTGAAATTTAGGCTGCTAATGCTCTCAATGTCATCTATGAAAATTACCAGCTTTTGCTGAAGTGACTTGAGCAAAACTTTTTCGATAAATATCTCCAATCGCTGCACCGGTGGCAGCAGTTCGCGATCGTTCCACCACTTGATGGCATCAAACCTGTTTGTGATGTGTAAACTGCTTGCCATGCGGTACATGATTCCGCCATACCACTTTTGGGGGGAGATATCTGGGCTGCTGATGCTTCTCAAGTTGATGGCGGCAAAAACTGTACCTTCGGCTTGCAACCTTTTGGCCGTTTGCACTAGCAGGCTGGACTTTCCCATTTGTGGCGAACTCAACACGTAGCAGAAGTCTCCGGCTTTGAGTCCTTCGTAGAGCTCGCTGTCGGCCGATCGCCTGACATAGGTGGGCGCACCGGCAGGCAAATATCCTCCGACTTGATATTGGTACGTTGAATTAACTTCTGCTGTCATCTGGGAATTCATCAAGATTTTACACCCCTATGCTGTGCGATCGAAAGGTTACAAATTGGAGTTATTGCCGGCTTACTATTGGAAAATTTTTGTTCCTCTTTCTCTATTGTCTACTAGCTCAGCTTTCTCCGTGTCAATCTTTACCGTATCTTTGCAAGCGTTCGCCCCAAATCCTACGATCGGCTCAATCGTACCCCGCCACTTGATTTTTTACACTCGTTCAGATAATTAGATGAATTTTCACTCGCTCGAATTGAGAACGCTCAAACGCCGTTTTTTTCACATTTTTTTACAATAATACTTTAAAATTCACCCGGTGGTATGATGTGGGCAGGGAAACTCATAACCACAGCGCCGTCAACCTTCTGCCTTTAGCTCCGCCTGCCGGATGCCGGAGAAAAACGCGATCGCAATGGCTGCCAATAAAAAACCCCAGCGTTTTGCTGAGGACTGCTTGAGTGGGAGATATCGTTAATCTGCGTTTTTTTAGTTGACTTAGATTGCATGGAATTCCATGCTGCTGACTTTCCCCGGGCTTTCGCTTTGGGGGATTCCTAAGAACAAACTTTTCAGGATGCATCCACAAAAAGTTTAATTCTTAAAGGCTTTGTCAGTACCAGGCTAACCACTTACTCAACTATAAAAGTTAAGTCTGTGGCTAATTGTAGAAGATGCGCCCTGATGGCTTAACTACCCGATGGATTAGCACCCTGATGGCATAACTCCCTGATGGATCGACGCCCTGATGGCTTTCGCTCCACTACCCAAAAAATTCGGGTTGATGGATGATCGTGGACATTAGTAACACGTCACTTCCGGCGTTTCCGATCGCAAGCGGGTGTGCCTGTCTGAATTGATTATGGCAGGCAGATTTATCAGAAGACAAGTGGGCTATTGCATCAACCCATTTCTGATAGATCGGGTTAGCCAAAAAGTGTCAATCTACGCAAATCAGGGTCATCGAACATGAAAAACAGCATCTTAGTATTAGGGGTAATTGCCTCGGCTGGCTTCGGCTTTTTCCAGGCAGGCAGCGCCAGCGCTTCAGCCATCGCCACACAACCTTCATCAGCCAGTAGTTTGACGGCTTGGGAGAGTCGTCCTGACTTTAAGTACACTGGAACGAATGAGGATGGGGACCAAGAAGAGGTAAAAACGGGTAAAGGCAGGAAATAATTGGCGCCCGGAGTGTGGTTCGCTCTGATGCGGTTGTGGTTGTAGTTGTGGTGCTTGTTGTCCCAACCGCCTCTGATCGAGGTAGTTAAAACTAGATCCCAAGAAGATCAGTCAACCTAATCCCAGGGGTGGGGATCAGTTTCAGAGAACGGTGGATGGGAAAATAAACAGGTAAGGCGAGTCTGTCGGTGGAGTTTCCCCGCCTATCAACTTCCTTACCTTCTGATGTTCGGGATTTGTATCTGGCACAATCGTATTTCATCTCGTAAAAACCCAATGGAAAATACTCTCGAAACTACCCGCAGACAGCGCGTATTGACAAGAACCCAGGAACGGCGTCAGGCGACACCCAAAGAAAAACAGTTGATTCACCTGCTAGCCAATATGGCTTGCAGTTTGATTAAATACGACTACAAACACGCAGCGGGCAAGGGTACTCTCCCGCCTTCGGAAAGTAAGCGTTTAGCGGAATGGCACTACCTGCGAGTTCAGCAAATTCGCCGGATCGAACGCTCATTGGAGCCCGTAGCGACTCTTAAGCGCGTGTACTACAAGAGCATCCTCAGTCCGAGAGATCTGAAGTCTTTGAAACTTTTGTGGCTGGAGGAGGACAAAAACCGCGTCAAACGAGTCGATCCTGACTTGGATGACATCCTCAGCGAAGCTTTGGATCGGGGAGATACTTTAAAACAGCTATTTCACTCGATCGAAGTCAAAGAACGCACCTTTTCTGCAACTCCTAGCCCCGGCGCCGTGCCGCTGTGGGTCAAAGAGTGGGAAGACTCGGAATATGACATAAACTTTTTTCCGCCTTCCTTCCCTGCATGGGTTTCGATCGTGGACGACTAGGTTCAAGAAAAACTCTTTGACATGGCATCGATCGCAAATTTCAGATGGTAGACATATTTGCGATTGCTGCCATTGGCGAAAAGTGTGCGGGCGTGAGGCTAAACCAGGCGGCGTGGCGCGCAGGCATCCGAGTACAGAGAAGTGAATCGGAGTCAGTACCATTGTACAATGGGGGAAAACCAGGGCTTCAGCTAATAGCTGATAGCTGATAGCTGATAGCTGATAGTTTCTCATGACTGACTCGATTTCTACTTCTCCTCTAGACTCGGCGGCCGATACAGCCGAACTCCGCTCTCAGTTGAGGTCGGGTTCGGAAAAAGCTCAACTGCAACTGCTACAACAACAAATAGCAGATTCCGGTTGGGATGTATTGATGGAATTTTTATTAGAGCGCAAGTCAGAGGCACCGACTGCGGTAATGGGTAAGGCTTACCAAATTCTTTTCAGTGCTAATTCTCCGAGAGCGGCGGAGTTTTTGCAAGCGAATTTTCCGACTGGGGTTGTGCCGCTGCGATCGGACTCTAACATTGATTACACTCCGCTGCAACAATTATTGGCGTTACAGGAATTTCAAGAAGCCGATCGCTTGACTTTAGACAAGCTTTGTGAATTGGCTGGTGATACAGCTTCTGTGAGAAAGTGGCTGTATTTTACCCAAGTTGAGAGTTTGCCGGTAACGGATTTGCAAACAATTAATACGCTGTGGAAAGTTCATTCCGAAGGCAAATTTGGCTTTTCGGTGCAGCGGGAAATTTGGCTCGGTTCGGGGAAGAATTGGGATAAATTGTGGCCGCTAATTGGCTGGAAAAAGGGGAATAATTGGACGCGATACCCGCAAGAGTTTATCTGGGATTTGAGCGCGCCGAGAGGGCATTTGCCGCTGTCAAATCAGTTGCGGGGAGTGCAGCCTTTTGCAGCTTTGATGGCTCATCCTGCCTGGTTGAAATGAAGAGTTTGGGATTTTTTGAAGAAGGTGGGGCGGGCCCGATGGCAGGCCCCATAGTTTTGAGCGGGGAAATCGGATTTTAAGATTTAACCGCAGAGGGCGCAGAGAGCACAGAGGTAGAGGAATGAAGAGAATAGGGGCGATCGCACTTCTAGGAATGTTGGGAAATTTTGTATAATTGATATTTGAATTAATTAGCGAGAGGGCTGGGAGTCATGGTAGGCATGGGAACCAAACTCACTTTAGCAGAATTTCTAGCTTTGCCCGACGGAGATGTATATTGTGAGTTTCTAGATGGTGAAGCAGTTCCTAAAGTGTCTCCAAAATTTTTTCATTCCAGTTTACAGGGAGCTTTGTGTGGCCTGATTCGTTTATGGTGTAAAGGACGCGGGCGAGTGCTTCCAGAATGGGCAATTTTGTTAAAACGTCAGGATAAAGATTGGGCACCTGTTCCCGATTTAATGTACATTTCTTATGAACGTCTGCCGAAAAGTTGGCGGCGAAATGAAGCTTGTCCCGCAATTCCTGAACTGGTGATTGAGATTATATCGCCGGATCAAAGTATGAAGGAATTTGAAGAGAAGGCGAAAGATTATTTGGCGGCGGGAGTTCCGCGAGTTTGGGTGATTGATCCAGAGGCTATTTTAATTAAAAGTTTTTTGACGGATGGTTTGAGTCAAGTTTATACGGATAATACACCGATTGTGGATGAGTTGCTGCCTGGTTTGGAGTTGACGACTAGACAGATTTTTGAAGAGGCGGAATTGATTGATTGATTGATTGAGGGCGATCGTACTCTGTGCAAGATATCAGTCGTAGGGTGCGTGACAGCGGGAAAACTTTAACTCGGGGCGGTGGGACTATTGACTGTCACGCAATGCGACAAAACCATAGTATTTACAAGGTACTATGGTTTTTTTGCGCTTACCTGTTACTCATTGAATTAGCGGGCACTTTGATTTAAGATTGTTTCAATTTGACTCTGTACTTGTTCAAGTTCCCGACGTTTGTCAGCCAGCCAAACCTTTTCGGCTTCGCATTCTGCTTGATTTTGGTGATCGCGCTTTTCCTGCTGTTCTAACAAATTCTCCCACAGCGAGATAGCTTTTGACATCGCATCGCTATTCGCATCAGCGCGATCGTTAAATACTGCAATAACTCTTTCTTGTACCTTCTCAAAAATAGACTCTGCCGATTCACCAAATTTCTCAAAGCCTAATTCACAAACTTTTTCCTTAATCTGGTTATGAATTCCATCAACATCTAGCATTCCCAATCCAAATGCACCACCTCCACCAGCAGCTAAGGCACCCAAAATAATTGGAATAATACCAACTCCTCCAAACAGCAATCCCGCCGCTACTAATCCACCAAGGCCTAAACCGCCAAGATAACCTCCAGGACCTCCAATATCTGAGATCGATGAAGCGATACCGCTTCCACCGATCCCAATTCCGCCCAGATCACCTGCGATCGCCAAATTATTAAATTGACTGACAAGGTTACTACTCAGTTGCTTATCGAAATTTTGAAACTCCAGCCGAATTGCATAAATATCTTCATTGATTTGGTTATTTAAAACAGCCACATTTTGTTGTAAAATTGCTTTGACTTTTTGACTTGCCCAATCTTCTATTTCTTTGGTCATGTCTAGGACAAATTGATTAGAATAATCTTTAATCAATTTGTTTTGACTCCAAATATGGTTATGTCCGGAAGTCCAGCGATGACTTTTTGATCCCAAACGTTGTCCCAATCCTTCCGCCCATTTATGCCAAGATTCAATAGCTTCTTCTAAAGACTGCTCCATCAATTCATTAGCTAAAAATCTAATTTTAACCTCGCGACCGCTTACTTCCGCCATTTGTTCAAATATTTTCTGCTTATCTCCTTGATCAACTGTCAATTTTCCCTCTAACATTTCCTCCCATTGATTCAATTCCTCACAACCAGTGTCAATAATTTGCTTAATTCCGGCGGCGGACTGCCGAAGTGCGATCGCCCCCCGTTCAACTGTCAGAAACTTCTCAATCGAATCAGTAAAACCCTGAAAATATTTTAGATAATCATCATTTTCATTTCCTTCTAAAATCGCCTCCAATGCAGATTGAGCAGAAATAAAATGAATCCGGTTTTCACCAGCAATTAAATTTTGACTTTTAACAATTGTTTCCACCCTTTTTCGTACCTGCTGGCGACTCTCTTCCCGCCGCAGCAAATCGAAAAAATTAACTACCATAAAAATATTACCCGCGCCTTCCTTATTACCATAATTTAGTTCTTTTTTCAAGTACAAAAGCAGTTCTCGCTCTTTCTCGGTTAAAGCATTTTGAGCATGAGTTAAGAAAATAACCGCATCAGTTGTTTTGAGTACCTGTTGGGTGATTAATGTGCGTTCTGCTTGTTCGTTCAACCCAGGAGAATCAATAATTTCTACCCCATTGCGGCACAACTCTAATTCGGGATGCTCAAAAACAATTTCGGCAATTTCCGACTTGGCAATTTCCTCGGCATAAGAACCATAAGCCGCTTCTTCCGAAATCGAAGCTTTCTCTTGATATTGTGCAGGTGAAATTTCTTCCTCCAGTCCATTTTTGTAGCGACAAATAACCCGGCGCTGCGAACCATATTTCAAAATAGTCACATTACCGCTACAGGGAATATCCCGCACTGGTTGGATTTCCTCGCCGAGTAAGGCATTGAGTAAAGTTGATTTGCCTTTACTAAACTCGCCGACAACAGCAACGCGAAAACATGGAGATTGCAATCTCTGAGATACTTTCGTTACTTCTTCTGCTAAAGTAGGAGATAGCACATTGCGCTCGCTTCCATCTTGCAGAGTTAAATAAAGTTTTCCACAAACAGCATCCAGTTGTTGTCGGTACAGTTGAAATTTTTTCAACTCCTGATAGGACGAAACTGACAGTTTTTGATTTGTTTTGTATTTCGGTTTTGCTGGTAAGTGTCCGATAATGTGACTGGCAGCACGGACAAACATAGAATCGAGAGATTGAAATTGCGCTGGATCTAGTAACGAGTGGAGTTCTGTTAAAGCTGCTGTATCGCTTATTGCTTGACTGCTAAAACTGGCTTCCAAAACAGTCAAAAATCGCCCAGCGATTCCGAGTTTGTTGGCGACAATCGTCAAATACTCTTTTTCGCGTTTATCTATTGTCCCATCTGCCGCCGACATTTGATACCCAAAACTAATCAGCAGCAGTTTTTCCTCCTCAGAAAAACACGCTGTCAGCGCCAGCAACGCGGTCAATTTCTTGTAAACTTGCTGTTCCCGCACGCTCTTAACCATCGGCATTACCAATGGGCGCAAATTGTTGTTAGCGGGAATAAGTTCCGTAAAAGTTGTCCGCAATCGCTGCGTTTCCTCAGCACTTACCGTACCGTCGGCATGAATGACTCCCAGCAACACCGTTATCAGCCCCGCCAGGAAAAGCACAGGCGGAGTAATATCCTCTTTTCGGAGGTTTTGCCCTGTCAGTCGGGAAATAAGCTCAACCGTTTGTGAACTAATTAGTGAAGTGTCCATTTTCGGCGTCTATTTATAATTTTTTTTATTTAATCTATCATAAGAGATAAGTTATTCTTTGGTATGCTACCGGGGTAAAAAGTAATGATGAACTTTGTATTTCCCGCAGCGGTACAGGCTGCGATCGAGGCTGGCAAGTACGCACAAGTGTTTACATCCGCTGGAGTGCCGATCGGCATGGCCAGAGATGAAGCGACGGGACAGTTCGTAGCCCATGCCGTGGGCGCGGCCCTCAACAACAGCCCGCTATCGCCGTTAGTGTCGCCGTTGCAGTTTGCGATGCAAGGCTTGCAGATGCAGCAAATGCACATGGGCTTTCAAGCCGTCCAAGCGAGTTTGGGCGTGCTGCAAGCGACAACAGCCGTCATTGGTGTGGGAACTGTGGCTGGGGTAGCCTTGTCAGCAGTCAATTTGCACCAGACATTGAAACTCAAAAAAGCTGTAGAAAGGCTGGAAGTCAAAGTAGAAAACGGTTTCATCAATTTAGAACAACTTTTAAAATACCAAGGCGCGGAAATTAAGCAACAAATTTCGGAAGTTGTCGAAAAGATGACATTTGAGAATCATCGGCTAGTTTTAGTGCGGGCTTACGGGTTATTTACGCAAGCAATTCAACGAATGCGATCGGCTTTGCAACTGCAAGATATCAACCGCCGCAATGCTGAAATTGATGCAGCGCGGGGGATGTTGTTTCAGGCTTTAGCAGACTACAAAAATCCGCATTTATTAGAAGAAACTTGTGCGGCGGGACAGTTGCGCCGATTAGAGTGCAGTTGGGCGATCGAGCAAAGTATTATTGGCACGTATCAGGTGCAGAATGAATTTGGTGCTGCGGGCGATCGGCTTTCTCAGCTTCAAAAACAAATCCGTCAAGATGGCCTCGGTATTTTACAAGGCTGTGACTCTGACGAAGAGCTTGATTTTCTATTTCCTGAAATCACCCGAATTCACAATCACGATTTAGCTGCCTTAGACATTTGGCTTCATCAGATTGAATGGATTAAAGATTTGTCGCCAAGTGAGTTAAAGGAGTTGCAGAGTGCTGATTTGAGTAAATCAGACTTAGCTGTTATGGGGGATAAAAATTCAGCCACAACAGCTTTAGCGATACCGGATGAACAGTTGTTTTATGAAAATTTGCGGCCGAAGTCTCATTTTTATGCGCTTCGCACTCAACTGCAATTAATGCTCGATCCGCAGCAGCGTCCAGAGTATGAAAATTATATTATTAAGCAAGGGGAAATAGCGGGTCATAAAAGTTTAGTATCATCGAACTTGGAAAAAGCCTCAGATTTGGCTGTTGCTAATCTTTTTTACTACTTCCGAGTCCGGGATGAATCGGAAGACGAATCAGAATTAGATCCTGATGAAACTACCACTGATACCACTACTCCTAACGTTTTTGCTGAATCTTCCCCAAGTGGTAAGCTTAAGCAGCAAATCTATGAAAAACTCAAAGCGGTTATTGTCAAGCAGCTAGCAGTTGATGCAAGTGAAGTCACCATAAACGCTAATTTTGCCAATGATTTAGGAGCCGATTCTCTCGATGCAGTAGAGCTAATTATGGCAATCGAGGAGGAATTCGACATTGAAATTCCCGATGAAGCTGCCGAGACAATTACAACCGTTGAACAGACTGTTGATTATATTTACCAAAAAGTTGATGTTTAAAAACCCAAGACAGTAACCCAGTTCAAATTCCTGAAACAACAGAAGCTCAGATTCAAGATGATTCCTAAACTATGAAATAATTTGGGTTGATTTCAAAGCCAGGAATATTTTATTGACATGATCAATTGTCAGAAAGGTGCATCATACTCAACTTTTCAGTTCACAAACTGACCTAATTTGTAATTTGCTTTAAGTTTATCCCTGTTTTGATTATCCATGAATTACTATCGAGAACTCAAAGACTTTCATTAAGTTGCTTCATATCCTCTTGCGGCTGCACTTGCTTGTGCAAACTAATTTTGTCGCCCACTTCATACCCGGAATTAAAACCCGCCTCGCTGCTGACTTGAGAATCGGTTCTCGTTCTAATTTTAACCCCTCGGCCCTCTAGATAATCGGCGATCGCCTGTTGATTTTTCTCAAACATCGATCGCACTACAATCCCTGGAGTCGCCGCCACATCCCCCGAACCTGGAATCCCCGACTCTTCCATCTCCTGTTTTTGTTCCAACAATCTTTGTCTCAACCGTGTCGCGCATCCAACCCGAAAAGCATTCAGATACGCCAACCCCCTGCCGTTTCCTTTGCGGTATTTAGCCCTTTTTTCAATCGCAGAACTCAAATACTCGTACAGATGTTTGCAAACAATCAGGTTTGTAGAAGTTCCCACCAAAAACATACTGCCATTATAAGTGTTTCGCATTGCAGTGCAACCGTTAGCGTCGGCAATTCCCGAAAGCAACATCATTTTCCAAGTGACAAATTTCGATGTTGTTTCAACTGAGTTTTCGTCAATCTCTTCTTGGTGATTTGGCCCTAAATCCGCGAGGCTGAGATTGTACTGTGCCAGTAAAAGGGAAGCTTTTTCGGCCGCAGCAGTCGATTCGTTTTCATTGGATGAGGTGGCGAGGGCTAAAAGCTTTTTGATTCTTTCGACAATACTTGTGTCTGCCATTTTTCAATCGGTTTTAGGGTGAGAGTATGCGGTGGCAAGGATTTGGGTGAATTCCTATTTTAGTATAGCTGGGAATGTGCGATGTTTTTTGAGGAGGATTTTTTTGAACCGCAGAGGGCGCAGAGGGCGCAGAGAGAAAGAAAGAAAGAAAGAAGTTGGCAACTGATGCGCGGATTGGTTACTCTTCGAGGACTTCTAGGACTGATTTGGGCAACAATTTATCTTTAAACCAGACTACTTTTGCTGGCACATCATTTACATTCACCCCGGCTTTTTCTAAATTCAGCCGTTCGGAAATAGCTAAAATCAAGTGATCGCATTCAGACTTCTGTACTTGTGCAAATTTCTTTTGCAAATACTCCGGCCGCCAATAGCCAACTATTTCTAATAAAAATACTCGCCCGTCGGGATGCACTAACCGAAAGTCGGGAATCATCACACTACCTGGAATCGGAATTAAATCAACTTCTCGCTCTAGTTGCCACTCGGTTTTTGTGGAATTCCATCTTTCAGCAAATGCGGCTTCTAACATACTATCATAAGGTTTGCCAGGGGGATAGTGGCTGACTAAACCGCAGTCGGAATTTAGGGTAAATTTACCTGTTTTCAAAACGCCACTAAAAGGGTCTTTTGTGTGCAGTGTCGAGTGCATACTCCATTTGGTGACGTGCAGCAGTGCGGGCAGCATTTTCGCCAGGGCTAAGCCGTAGCGGGTGCTGGGTTTGAATAAGCTTGTAGGGCCGTCTATTGTCAGTGTAAAACCGTGGTCTGCATCGCCTTCGATGTAAGTCATTAATTGAAATAGTTTCAGATAGCGAAATAAGAGCTTGTATTCTCCTGGATCGTTGCGGTGGGCTGTTAATTGGACTTGACTTGCGCGGTAAAATATGCCTTGAACTTGAGAAAGATTGTATTTGTGAAGCAAGTTTTCGGGAGTTGGTGGATTAAACTCTGTGAGGATTTTGTTTTCGTTTAAATCGGCGTATAAACCTGTAGTGATTTCGTGAGGCAAAACTTCTCTGTTTAACTCTTGGCTGAGTTCACTTGCTACTTTTTCCAGGGTTAATTGGGTGGATTGAGGGCTGGGAGTCGTGAGCGCGGACAAGGCAAAAACCCGCTGTCTCAACTCTGAGGGTTCTAGGGGACTGATGACTTCTAAGGTGCAGAAACCGCTTTTCAGCAGGTGCGCTAATCCCCGTTTCAGCCGATAATCGGGGCTGTCGCCTTCTAATTCTAGCAAGCGTCCGTCGAGCTCGCCTTGGGTTTTGCCGATCGACTCTTGAAAGCAGTCGATCATTTCCGTTGCGGCTTCTAAATTTTTAGCATCTATCTTGAGGCGGAGAGGAATAATTGATTCCCCGTTTTGGCGGTGACTTAATAAATCAGTTGGTAGCATAAGCAGTGAAAAGCTTTACTCAATTTTTTGTTCAACAATCACCGTAACTCCCCTAAGTTTTCCCTCTTCAGTCAAGATTTGGCTAGTCCGAATTCGCCGATCGTAACTGACAAGATTGATGGTTTCAACAGCCCTCAGAATGGCAGTTGCTTTGTCCCACATTTGATAAATTACCAAATTATCTCCAACTTCTGTGGCTAGTGTCTTGTAGTTGGAAAAAACCGAGTCTGGACTTTCAAGTTGCACTTGCCCTTCACCGACAACATAACCCACATAATTTTTGGTTTCAGTCTTGCCATTGGCATAAGTTAGAACGTTTGTTTGCCTCCACTCGTTGTCAACTATTTTCTGGGTTAACACTGATGTCAAACGCTCGGTTTCTTTGCAGTCGGCATCGAGTCTTGTCCACTCTCCCTCCCAAACTCCAGTATGTTTGGGAAAGACTTTAAAGTTAGTTAGTTGTGCAGTTTCGCTCATTTTTAGGTAATGTAACTTAGTTAATACTGAGATTATACACTAATTGGACAACCTTCAATCTTCCTTAGAAGTATCATTTTTTTCACCCCATTTTGCGGGTAATTCTGCTGCTTTTTTACTCGCCTCCCGGTTGACTCCGTAAATGGGTATCGGCTTGATAGTTTCTACTTGCTTGGATTCGGTTGGCGGCGGTTCTATTATAGTTTTCGCTTGGGGTTTGTGAGGCTGCATTCCTCCTCGGCGGCGCTGAGAAGTTCTTTCTTCGCTGGTGTCTTCGGTGACGACTTCGTAGAGAATTGCTAACTTATTTACATCGCTGCTTTTGCGGAGAACTCGACCCAATCGCTGAATGTATTCGCGTTCGCTGCCTGTACCTGATAATATGATAGCAATTCTAGCGTCGGGAACGTCCACTCCTTCGTTGAGGACGTGGGAAGCGACGAGGGTTTTGTATTCGCCGCTGCGAAAGCGATCGAGGATTTCGTGGCGTTCTTTGACTGGGGTTTGGTGGGTTATTGTGGGGATGAGAAATTCTTGGGAAATTCGGTAAACTGTGGCGTTGTCACCCGTGAAAATTAGCGTGCGCTGGGGAGAGTGTTCGGCTAGTATTTTGGCTAAGATTCGCAGTTTGCCTTCGGTACAAAGGGCGATTTCTTTGGCTTGGCGGTGGGCTAGCATGGCGCGGCGTCCCAGGGGCGATCGCGCGCTTGCCATGATAAACTGTTTCCAACCATCCAGGCTGGATATTTTGATGTTAGACTGTTTTAAGAAGTCGTTGCGAATGTTGATTAATTCGGCGTAGCGAGATCCCTCTTCTTTTGACAGTTTTACCATAATTTGAACTATTTTATGGTCGGCTAAAGCATCGCCTGCCAAATCTTCGGGTCTTTTGCTAAATACTGTCGGGCCGATCAGGAAATGTAAATCGCTGTGGCGGCCATCTGTGCGATCGGGTGTGGCTGTCAGTCCGAGTCGAAAAGGCGCGATCGCATATTCGGAAATTACTCGATAAAAGTCCGTTGGCAAATGGTGACATTCGTCAAAAACCAGCAAACCGTATTTATTGCCCAAGGTTTCTGCATGAATACTTGCACTGTCGTAGGTAGCCACTAAAATTGGCGTTTTGTCCCGCGAACCTCCGCCCAACAATCCGATTTCGATGTCGGGAAAAGCTGCTTTTAAATTAGCATACCACTGGTGCATTAAATCGAGAGTTGGTACTACAATTAATGTACTGCGACCAGTGACTTGCATGGCTAATTGTGCCAGATAGGTTTTGCCGGAAGCAGTGGGGAGGACGACTACTCCTTGGCTGCCTGCTTCCTGCCAAGCTGCGAGGGCCTGTTCTTGATGTGGGTAAGGCTGCATTTCCACGCTGGGTACGAGTTCGAGTAGTTCGTATGCCCTAGCTTCGTCGGTGAAGTGAATGCAGTCGGCTTGGAGGCATTCTACCAGCGGGCGGTAGTGAATGGCTCGAATGCGGTATTTTTCTACGCGATCGTCCCAAGTGGCAAAGTCCACCCAGTCTCTGCCTTTGGGCGGCGGGTGTAGCAAGAGAGTTCCGCGATCGAATGTTAAGGTAGGTATCCGTGGCATTTGTTTAGATAGGGGGGCGAGTTATGCCTGTTAAATTATAAGTGACAGATCAAATATATTGACTCTTCTAGAAATTATCTGCGTTACTCTGTGTTAATCAGCCCTACATCTGCGGTCGATCTATCAATCAAGAAATTATGTAATTCAAGTCTAAATTGAGGAAATTGCGATCGCACTGAATAAAAATTAAACAAATATTCTCCTAGCCGGATTGCCGGATTGCCAAATCTAAAATCTACAATGGTATTGTCCCGCTGGGGATGGTTTTTAGGTTAGATTCGATCTACGTATGCCTGAGATTAGAGGTTATAGATGGAAATAGGCGTCCCCAAGGAAATCAAGGATTTGGAGTTTCGAGTCGGGCTTAGCCCCACAAGTGTCCGGGCTTGTTCGGACAAAGGCCACGTAGTTTTCGTAGAAACGAATGCTGGTGCTGGGGCCGGTTTCGCGGACGAGGACTATGTTCAAGCAGGGGCTAAGATTGTCTTAAAGGCTTCAGATGTCTGGAAGCGCGAACTAATTGTTAAAGTTAAGGAACCGCTGCCTGCTGAGTATCCACTGATACAAAAAGAGCAGTTGCTGTTTACATATTTGCACTTGGCTGCCGATCGTACATTAACCGAACACTTAATCAACAGCGGAGTCCAGGCCATCGCCTACGAAACCGTCGAACTCCCGGACAGAAAATTGCCACTGCTGACGCCGATGAGTATTATTGCAGGGCGTTTGGCCGTGCAGTTCGGAGCTCGGTTTCTGGAACGACAGCAAGGCGGCCGGGGCGTACTTTTGGGCGGCGTACCGGGGGTAAGACCGGGTAAAGTTGTGATTTTGGGCGGCGGAATTGTCGGCACAGAAGCAGCCAGAATTGCTGTAGGAATGGGCGCGAGAGTGCAAATTTTAGACGTAAATGTCGATCGCTTAGCCTACTTGGAAACTCTGTTCGGTTCCAGAGTAGAATACCTCTACAGCAGTCCTTTGCAAATTGAAGCAGTTGTTCCCGATGCTGATTTGTTAATCGGTGCGGTTTTGGTATTGGGCAAAAAAGCTCCGGTGCTAGTTTCTCGCGAATTTGTTGCGAAGATGCACCCCGGTTCTGTGATAGTTGACGTAGCCGTTGACCAAGGTGGCTGTGTCGAAACTTTGCGGGTAACTTCTCACACAACTCCTACTTATGTTGCGGAAGGAGTCGTGCATTACGGCGTGCCGAATATGCCCGGTGCTGTGCCTTGGACTGCGACTCAAGCTTTGAATAACAGCACTTTGCCTTATGTTTTGCAGTTGGCAAATAACGGGATTAAAGCTTTGGAAATGAATCCGAGTTTAGCGAAGGGATTGAACGTGCAGAATTACCGATTGGTGCATCCGGCCGTGCGCGAGGTTTTCGCAGATTTGGCTGATTAGATTCCCATTTTTTCAGCAAATCCCGTAGGGTGCGTCAGATCAAAGCTTGGGGATTATTAATAACCGGACGCGATCTGACGCACCCTACTCAACTACACACCGTTTTGCGATGTTTGGCTAACAGTAAATCATCGAAACTCAAGGATTTCTCAACTCGAACACTAATTTGTGCAAAATATTACTCGCAGCCCAGAAAAAAAATAAATTACCCAAAACACTTGACAGATTCGCGGAGGTATGGCAGAGTAGTAATTCGTGACCGATGCGGAACTGGCGGAATTGGTAGACGCGCATGATTCAGGTTCATGTGGTGCAAGCCTTCCGGGTTCAAGTCCCGGGTTCCGCATTCCCAAGGCAGAAAAAAGTTTGGGGTTAACCCGATACAGGCAATAACCCCATTCGCTCTGCTGAATTAAACAATGTTGACAAGTATTCAAAATCCCCTAGTTAAAGAAATCCGCAAGCTGCACAGCTCGAAGGGACGCAGGGAACAACAATTATTTTTACTCGAAGGGACGCACTTGCTCGAAGAAGCTTGCGCTGCCAAATACCCGCTAGCAACAGTTTGCTGCACTCCAGAATGGCTGGATCAGCACGGGGAACTTTGGGAGCAAGTTGGTAATTTAGCCGATCGCACAGAATTAGTAAGTGCAAAAGTGTTAGAGTCGATCGCCACTACAGTCCAACCCGACGGCATTGTCGCCACCGCACCCCGCACTGCAACAGAGCCCGCAAAATTGTCAACTTTAGGAATAGCCCTAGAAACAATCCAAGATCCCGGCAACTTGGGGGCGATCGTCCGCACGGCTGCGGCTGCTAATGCTGACGGTTTGCTGCTGAGCGCAGACAGCGCCGATTTAGACCATCCCAAAGTGCTACGCGCCTCAGCAGGAGCTTGGTTTAAGCTGCCAATGGCAGTCAGTCCAGATTTAACCGCCGAAGTCTCCGCCTATAAAAATCGAGGAATGCAAATTTTAGCAACTGTCGCCGGGGCCAGTTTAAGTTATTGGGAAGTAGATTTGCGAGTGCCGACTCTGATAGTTTTGGGGAACGAAGGCTCTGGTTTGTCGGAAGAATTGAGGAGTTTGGCCGATCGACAAATCCAAATTCCCCTGAGTCGTGGCGTAGAATCTTTAAATGTGTCGATCGCCGGAGCCCTCATCTTGTACGAAGCTCAACGGCAAAGAAGTCAGTCGATTTGAGATTTACTCGCCGTCAGGAATCTGGGACATTGAACCAGGGCTGTTTCATTCTCTGATCCGATCGGCAAAAGTAAAAGCGATCGCGCTATCTGATAAGATTTTTAGCGATCGCTCAAAAAAACATATATGCTGACTCTAATCACTTCTTGTTATCTCCTGATTTTTTTCCTCTTCTGGAAGATACAATTTGCTCAGTTTGAAATGAAAATTGTCCTTCCTAAAATTATCACAACCGTTGATTTAGCACTGGCAGATAATCCTCCAGTCAAACCTATACGTCGGGGATTAACTTCAGGAGTTTCTGCGGTAAGTCTCCTTAAAAATGGTGAGCATTTTGTCACTAATTCTACTGTTCAGTTAACTTCTAGTTTAGTTGAACTCTATTAAAATGCTCATTCACCAACTTTAGCACTTCTTGAGCGATTAATTTGTTGGCTTTTGGGGTAAAGTGTCCATCACCAATAAAGTTACTGAGATCATTAGCAGGAACAATATTATGGTTACTGACATAGGGAATTGAACCATTTTCTAAGGTTGGTTTGAGTGCTTGGAACAAATGATCTTCATATCCACGATCATTAAGAATAAGCACAATTGGCATTTTACCGTCAGCTTTCGCTGTGGCTGCGAAATCGTTAACTATTGCCCTTAAAACTGAAATTTCTGATTCGGCCTTAAACCCTGTTGGACTATGAATTTGATTTGTAAGTGTGAGCTGATGACGTTGTGCTAAAGCTCTGCGAATCAATCGGATAATTACCGAATTATCCAGCCATTTTTTCTGGAATATAAATCCATTAAAAAATTGATCGTGTTCTTTAAGTTGATTAACAAATGCGTTCCACTGTGGCTTATTTTGGAGGGTCGCCCGAAGTTGAGCTAAAGACATGACATTGGGCGATATCGCCTTCAGCTTTCCATCTTCCAAAAAGTATCGTGGGTAGGTGTAAGGTGCTGGTCCTTCAAATTGCCAAGTCATGCCGTTAAGAGTTCTGAGTCCTTTAACGCTAGAAGCTAACAGTCCCAAAATTACTATATCCGCTTGATGCTTACCTCGATCTAAATTGTAGGCAGCGAAGGAGTAATTAGGCGGAGCAGCAGGTCCGGCGATCGCTCTAATCATCAGCCTCGAATCCATTTCCTCCATGGCGGTGCCGACCTGATTGGAAAATGACATACCGTAGATGGCAATTAGTAAATCTTTATCGGAAGTTCGGCTAACGGGTATATTTAACTTCTTCCATAGTTCTGGATCTAACCAGCCAGCAATTGCTATAGGTGAACTTAATTCATCCGTAGAACCGACCATCCGTGAAAGCTTGCCCTCAATAGAGCGCCCATATTCAAAATATGTATTGAGTTGCCCTGGAGAAGTTGCTAAAGGATCTGACGGATATGGAAACATAAAATTGATCGAAAAATCGAACATCAATAGGAAGAAAATGATCCACAGTCCGGTGACGAATTTTTTACGCATGGCATTGCTGATAGCTGGTTTAAAATTGAGAATAGATGAACTGTGCAGGGGCATTGCTTTCTCCCATCAATAAAATAATAATGAGTGCTGCATAAAAAGCTGCACGGGCTGGGGTTGGATAACGACGGTAAAAATCGGGATTATCAGTTTGGTAAGCCCACAATTCATAGCCGATAAGTAGTGGAATGCCCAAGATAGCAGGTAATGGGGGTGTAGGCAGACTGAGCGCCAAGTTTCCGAAATCTCCAAACAGAATTTTTGTAAAGGAGATAATCTGACTCAGGGAAGTGGCTTTAAACAACAGCCATCCATAGCAAGTCAGCATAAAAAAGAATAGAGTTGCGACTAATCCTTCTAGAAGTTTGAACTTATTTTTGCTCGGTAGTTGTTTGTTAGTAGTCTTAGGGGTAAAAGCTCGATACACAGACAAAAGCATCCCCTGATAAAATCCCCACAGGATAAAGTTCCATGCTGCCCCATGCCAAAGTCCGCCCAGTACCATTGTTGTCATCAGATTTTGATAAGTTTGGCGCTCGCCTTGACGGTTTCCCCCAAGTGGTATATATACGTAATCCCGTAGCCAAGTAGAGAGGCTAATGTGCCAGCGACGCCAAAACTCGCTGGGATCTTTAGAAAAATAGGGCAGATTGAAATTGAGTATTAGTTCTATACCCAACAATTTGGATACACCTCTAGCGATGTCTGAATAACCACTAAAATCGCAATAGATTTGAATGGCGTAGAGGAAAGTTGCTAAAATGATATCAATCCAAGAAACATTTCCGTTAGTCCCATAAATTGCATTGACTGAACCAGCTAATCCATCCGCGATCGCTACTTTCTTCACCAATCCAAATAATATCAGAAATAAACCTTGAACAGATTGCTCAAAACTGATTTTTCGCGGATTTGAAATTTGAGTAAGTAACTGTGAAGCTCGATCTATAGGGCCAGCAAACAATGGGGGAAAATAAGCCAAGAAGAGAGCAAAGTCTAAAAATTGGTGTGATGCTTTCAGTTTGCCTCGATAAATGTCGCAAGCGTAGCTGATGGCTTTAAAAGTGTAAAACGAGATGCCTAGAGGCAGAATGATGTTTAAATGCAATAAGTTGCTATGAATCCCCAGGGTATGAATTACTCTTTCAGCACTGGTAATAAAGAAATTGAAGTATTTAAAGAAGCCTAAAAGTGCCAAGTTACTGCCTACACAGAGCCACAGGAACAAATGGCGGCGCTGTTTTTCCTCAAGAGCGGTGAATTGGGGATACAGCAGGTTAGCAATTGCTACAACTACCAGGGCCGCCATTAATATCAACCAGCCGGAAAAAGAAGCCGGTAATAGTTGTGTCCATTGTACTGACACCGCTATGGGTGCTATACTTACCTGAAGGGCATTCCATTGAACTGTATTAAATAACAACGCCCCTAATACAACTGACAAAGAAACAATCCTGCGGTTAGAAGATTCTAATCGACCAGTATCAATCATTTCCCCGCAGTAGAAATCAATTGCGGTGGAAAGAAGCATTAAAAACAGGAAATTAACATTCCACCAGCCGTAGAATACATAGCTACCAATCAGCAACACCAAGTTTTGACTGCGGAAAGGAAGGATGCGGTACAAGATATAGGTAACTAGAAAAAAGACTAGGAATTCAATTGAGTTAAATGTCACTTATTCTCCACCTGACTATTTGCAAAAAGTAGCTATTTTTATCTCTTATGTATGTTAGTCGAGATGAGCGATAAATTATCCTATAAACCGGGGCAATAGGAGAAGGAAGAAATCACTCGCTAAACCTAAGAGGGTGTTTGAAAAGTCGGACAGGGTGTTTAAAAAAACTAACCTGGCTTGGGAAGAAGCGGCGATCGCCTCTAACCTAGATAGTGGCAGATCGGGATGGGGCGAATCAGCGGGGAGGGCGATCGCTCCCGCATACAAACACAAAAAAAAACCGCCATAAATTATAATCCAGAATGTGAAATCTTTCTAGGTTATTAGGCTTGCGATTACAGGCATAGATGTCAAATGCGTTCTATTGTACCGATCGCCCGCAACCGATCTAAGCGTGCTGGTAATTTACTGGAGTTGTCCCACCCCTGAATTGTTTTGACCCAAACACCTACTTTTGCAGCAAACTCACTAATTTTGTACATGAACAATAAGTATTTTTATTCTTATTGTCTACAAATTTCTAGGCTTCTTGATACTCCCTAGCCTGAAAAGGCGAGGGGATTCTTGAGGAAGCCAGATTCGGATTTTCACTCTTGGCTATCTTGTCGCCGCTACTCACTCAGCTTGAATTTCTTCAAATATTGCGTATACTTTGGTTTTTTGCGCGATCGCGAGTCCATCACTACGCAAAATATCTGGTAAGCTGTTCGGCATTTAAAAGACGATAGTATGGTGCGGAGCGTAAAGAAGTGTTTACCTTGTAAGCTGTTCGGCATTTAAAAGAGGATAGTAGGGTGCGGAGCGTAAATAAGCGTTTCCCAAGTATAGTAAGTATTCGCTTCTGACCCACCTTACCTGGATCGTTAATAGTTTAAATGTGTAACAGCTTAAGCTCTACCTCCTGTTATTATTTGCCCTTTAACTATTCCGAATCTTGCGTCGGATCAGTCCGTTGCCGGAATTACTTGGCAACACCGGGCGTTTCAACACGTAGATGGTTATTCTTACTTGATCTTTTGGATCATAACATCAGCTTTTGACTAACTATGTAAAGTATCTGTAAAGAAATATTCAAGGTGGTTGAAACCACTACCGACTTTTCCCCTAGTTGATCGCCCCTGGCGCAGGTCTCGTTCTTCGGTCAACCTCCCCATCTCCCCATCTCCCCCTCACCCCATCCTGAGAGGTGTAGGTTTTTTACAACTAGGAGGAGTTACAAGCATAAAAGGCATCCACAGGAGTGTGAGGGAAGGAAC
>NZ_JAUBSH010000088.1:0-27330 GCF_036704705.1 Microcoleus sp. K1-B1
TATTTTTACCAACGGGGGATGAGGGCTATAAGTCAGATTCAGTCTAGCTCTTAGCCATCTTGTCACCCCCCCAGCTATTCGCCATCTTTCTACCGTAGCGCGAAAGTTTGATTTGTTAATGTCTGCGCCCAGCGCAGTTGAGAGCATCTGCCATAGCTCATAGCTAGCATCCCTTACATGACCCTGACTACAGTGATATTCTTCCGCAATTTGCGCGTATTTCCGATTATTTAAGACTCCCTTGAGGATTGCTACTTGCAGGGTGTCGAGGTGTTTGCCAGTCTTGGCAAACACTAGCTCATCAATAGAGTTTAAGACCTCTTGGGTATCCATCAGCATATCTGAATACAACACTATTTTAGTATAACCCGTTTTTTTCCGACTTTATCCGCTTTTTTCCGACTTGTCAAAGCTGCGATCAGTTGACATTATAAGTAGTATTAAGTTGGTTAAATTACTTACCGAATTATCGATGGGTGTATTTGGATCGTCAGCCACAATACAGAATTGATATAGCCAACAGCTATTACTTCACTTTGTCAATATGAACAAGTTAATTCCATTCGTTTTCCTCTCGTCTGTTCTCCTCCTTGCTACAACTGAAAGCACTTTTTATAAAGGTGTTAACGCTCAGTCATTCCAACGCAATCGCCCAGATTTAAACGGTCTACTAATTAGAAATCCGGGTAATAGTATGATTTTCTGGGTTGACCGTGGTCAGCGCCGCCATATCGCAGGTCCGAGTGTATATGGAAGATTGTTTGTACCCAACCAGCGAGATTATTTAGACACCGATGCCGTTGAACCCGGAGCATCCATAACAAATGATAACAGACTTGTCCGTTGTGGAGAAAACGGACATCCTTTGAAGAACCGCATATACCTTTTAGACCAGGGTACAAAAAGGCACGTTACCTCTCCAACTGTTATGAATAAGAATAACTTTAACGGGAAAGGGGTTAATACTATTGATTGTCCGGTTCTAGCTACGATAAAAGACGGAGATCCTATCCGGTAGAGTAGTCAAAAATAAGCAAGGGTTGCAGACTTCATAACTGTCATTCTTCGCTGAACCTTTTAGCTACCACTAGAATAGCGATCGCGCATTTCTTTCAGGAAACCTCAACAGTCTTTAAACCTTCAACTTTATCGCCAATTGAATTGCGCCGCTGACCTCGACGCTCCAAAAGTGCATCTATACCAGGATTAATCACTTCCTCAACCTCTCCATTATCACCATAAATTACTACCTCAAGCCATTGCGCTTTCGCTATTCCTACTGCATATTTAAGCGCAGCTTCCTGAGTGGGAAATACTCTCTCAACTGACTCAACACCTCCCTCAGTTACAACCCAACCATCTTGATGAGGTGAAACGTGGAACTTATGATTTAATTCATTCTCAACCCGTTGTCGCAAACCCATTATAGTAATGCCGACAATCGTTTCACTATCCTCATTGTAACGGGCAATTACGCTATCACTAATATCTAAAGCTACAGCATCTCGTGGTTCTCCTAATGAAAGATAGAGAACATCAGCTTCCAGATCGTAGAAACCTGTAATATTTGGGGAATCTTCCAGTATTTTTACTCTTGTGTCCATATTATTCGTTTATTTGATGAGGGCTGTTTTCTAAGGTAAGCTGTTGTGATAAATCCATCATAGTTACTTATTTCCAGATACACCACTACTACAAACTTTCTACTATCTGGAATTAGGGAATAAAATCGCAGAGCTAGCAATCCACCTGTAACGTCATCAATTTGAATTAGATCCGGGTTATCTAAAGTTTCTAAAACCCGCTCGTATTTATCTTTCATTTCTTGGTGTTCTTTCAATATATGCTCCCACCTTTCTTTTGTGAGGCGAATAGGAACATTATTAAATGAATAGCCACTCCAAATTATATTACCATCTTTGACCATATTATCTGATATTTGATAAATAAGCAAGGGCATCCACAACAGATGCCCTCACTACAACTAACTACGCGCCGACAGATTCCTTCGCTGCGTACAGCACCTCAACGGTAATCTTATCAATCCCCCGATCGCGCGCGAACTTCTCAGTATTCCGCTTCACCTTACCCCGCACAAAACCGGGGATTTTATTCAACTCAGCCTGTCCATCCTTCGTCCAACCCATATCAGAATCAGCCGAAATACCCTTGGTAATCACTTCCTTGGTATCGTGGCCGCCGAAGATTTCCAGCAAGTGGTCTTCCATGCCCAAAGTAAAGGAATTGTAGACCAAATCTACGCACTGATTCGTGCCTTCATAACCCAAAAATGGCTTGTAGCCGATCGGGAAATTTTGGACGTGAATCGGTGCAGCAATTACGCCGCAAGGAATATCCAACCGCTTACCTACGTGGCGTTCCATTTGCGTGCCGAAAATCGCCGAAGGTTCCGCTTTGGCGATCGCATCTCCGATCGCCCCGTG
Organism: Microcoleus sp. K1-B1; assembly: GCF_036704705.1. NCBI lineage: Bacteria > Bacillati > Cyanobacteriota > Cyanophyceae > Oscillatoriales > Microcoleaceae > Microcoleus > Microcoleus sp. K1-B1. Next base: position 2,445 of record NZ_JAUBSH010000088.1, read on the forward strand.
ATCGTCCGTCACCAGCACTTCATCACAATACTCGCTAACCTGTTCCCGGAACCAATCAGCATCGTGTTTGCAGTATGTTCCTGCCCACACAACGTGGATTCCCATCTCGCGAGCCAAAATCTTCGTCATCGCCGCAGCGTGGGTATTATCGCCAAATACGACGGCTTTTTTGCCCGTTAAGTTTTGGCAGTCGATCGATCGCGAAAACCAAGCAGCCTGCGACACAAATCGAGTTTGTTGGTCAATAAAATCTTCGTAATTAACATCCGCACCTTGAGCCTTCAAAACTTGCTGAATCTTGCGGATACAGCGCGCAGTTTCTACCACACCCATCGGCGTAATATCCACCATCGGCGTACCAAATTCTTTTTGCAAATACTCCCCGGCCATCATCCCCAATTCCCGATAAGGAACCAAGTTAAACCAAGCGCGCGGCAGTCTTTTTAAGTTATGAACCGAAGCACCTTCGGGAATAACTTCGTTGACTTCAATGCCCAAATCTGCCATCAAACGCTTCAACTCGGTGCAGTCGTGCTGGTTGTGGAAACCCAGGGTAGACATACCGATAATGTTGACAGATGGTTTTTCGCTTTTGGCTTCTACTAAATCGCCTTTTTTGCGGGCTTTGTTAATGTAAAATTGGACGATTTGATCCAAAGTGCGATCGGCAGCTTGGAGTTCGTTTACCCGATAATGGTTAACATCCGCCAGCAATACATCGCCTTTGGCATCCAATTGAGCTCGTTCCACGAAGTTTTCCAAGTCTTCTTGCAGAATGCTGGAGGTGCAAGTCGGGGTGAGCACGATTAAATCTGGGTGTTCTTCTCTGTCTTTGCGGGTGATGTTGTCCACCACCCGTTCCTGCGAACCCCGCGCCAGTACGTGTCTGTCAACGACGCTGGTAGTCACCGGCGTGAAGTCCCGTTCCCTCTCCAGCATGGAACGCATGACGTTGAAATAGTCGTCTCCAATCGGTGCGTGCATGATTGCATGGACGTTTTTGAAGGAAGTGGCGACGCGCAGAGTGCCGATGTGGGCTGGGCCTGCGTACATCCAATAAGCCAATTTCATAAACAATACTCGGTAAGTGGGAAACTCAGAGTCTTTAGACCTGAGAGGAAACGACTTGGCGGTTAAAACCGCCTTGAATCCCCTCCGGCGAGGGGTGGAGGGGTATGGTTGCCCCTCCGGTGAGGTATGGTTGCCTCAATCTCCCTTGCGGGGTAATGTTAGCTTCGCCAATGTTATAAGAGCTTTTTAGACCTGCAACACTGCCTCAGTGACTTTAAGACTGTTTAATTGCAGATGACAGGGCAGGGGACTAGCTTCGCATCCACAGGGTGTCATGACTCAAATAACGTAGACCTCTAAGGTCTTAGGCTGGTCAGCACAGCTTGCTCGATCGCTCGAACAAGCTCAGTCCCTTTAGGGCTGAGTTACTGACAGGTATTTTTCCTGGTGCTGGTTGAGAATTGCCCGATCGGGCGATTACTGCTAAATTTTAAGGTTGTTTCTGATTTTCTCACCGGATGAATCCTTGAGAAATACTAATTTTCTGAGGATTTACAGATTTGGGAAATGCTCAAACGCTTTCCCTGCTTGGCATTTGACTCGCAATTCCAACAACTTTACCTGGGTTTTATGGCAATAATTCTTAATCTTTCCTCAAATTTTCTTAAGAATTAGGCAAATTTGATTAATGTAGGGTTCGCTGCCGCGCACCAGACAAGGTGCAATAATTCTGCATTTTGTGTCAAATTTACTCTGCTCAAACGGTCAATCGATTTTAGATTTTAGATTTTAGATTTTAGATTTTAGAATTGAAGCATTGACCCCACGGATAAATTCGGGGGTTTGTTTATCGGATAGAGGTTTTTTATTTCTGGACGGATGAATCCGGGGGCTTATATCCTGGATGCTTTCGGTCAGTTAGTATTGTTAATCGATCGGTCAAAATAGATAGAACTGAAGGAAATTTCAGCTTTTGAAGCAACACTTAACTTCCTCCGTGGCTCGGTAGCGAATTATAGTTAAGATTTGCACCGGTCGTTTTTTTGAAGCACCCCAAATTCGTGCGCGATCGCCGGAAAAAATAAATCTTCCAGCACTTGCGTATTTTCACGAGATGTGGTGACGCTCCACTAAAGTCAAGCGATTGCTTGGAATCTGAGATGATTTGGTTGTCAGAATGGCGATCGAGCATTAAAGTAAATCCTTGCACAAATCTTGTATTTGTGATTTTGTTTACCTAACTGCTGAGGTGACGAAAGCCCCAGCGTGCTTTTGTCAGCAGTAGCTCTTTCCTGTCAAGGCCTGCTTTCCCACACATCCCAAAAGATAGCTCTTGAGCGATAATGAAGAATAACATAGGATTTAGGATAATAAACCCGATTTACACGAAAAAATCTTGGGTTTGTCAACGACTAGCAACGAAGAAACCGGGTTTCTAGCCCGCCGCGCGTCAGTCCTGTAACATTGACCAAGCACACCTAATTTGAGAGAACCCAACTATGATGGCAATTCCCGGCGTTGCAGTTCTCGCTCTCATTTATGAAAGCAGCACTTCCCTGGTTTACCGCGGCCACAACGAGCAGAACAACCAACCTGTTATTATCAAACTTATCAAAGAAGACTATCCGACTCCTGAAGAACTGAATAGATACAAGCGCGAATATGAGATCACTGCCAACTTAAGCCTGTTGGACGGAGTTGTGAAAGTGTATAAGTTGCAACAGGTTAGAAATAGTCTGGCAATGATCTTAGAAGATTTTGGCGGGGAATCTTTAAAAATATTTATGGGTTCCCAAAAATTTACCCTTTTAGGATTTCTGACTACTGCCATCAAAGTTGCTGAAACTTTGGGAGAAATTCACGGAAAAAATGTAATTCATAAAGATATAAATCCATCTAATATAGTTTTTAATCCTGCTACAGGACAAGTTAAACTAATAGATTTCAGCATTTCAACTGCATCCAACCTGGAAAATATCCCCAATAAAAATCCCAATTTTTTAGAAGGCACTTTAGCCTATATGTCGCCCGAACAAACCGGCCGAATGAACCGGGTAGTCGATTATCGCACCGACTTTTATTCCCTCGGCGTGACCTTCTATGAAATCCTGGCAGGACAACTCCCTTTTTCCACTACAGATCCCATGGAGTTAGTTCACTGTCACATAGCCAAACAGCCAGTACCTCTCGCTGAAATAGCCGCAGAAATTCCTAAAACTGTTTCAGATATTGTGATGAAATTGTTAGCAAAAACCGCTGAGGAGCGCTATCAAAGTGCTTGGGGACTAAAAGCAGATTTGGAATCCTGCCTGTTTCAGTGGCAAACATCTGGGTTTGTTTCCGATTTTCCTCTCGGCAGCCAAGATATTTCCGACAAATTTCAAATACCTCAAAAACTTTACGGCAGACAGCGAGAAGTTGAAACTCTTTTAGCGGCATTTGAACGGGTAGCCGCAACAAATAATCGAGGCTACCGCACCGACGATTCTCAAATTTCTGTCATCAAAAAAGAGAGTAAATCGAAAAAAGAAATTCCCTTGTCAGTCCTAGCGAGAGGACAGCATAAATCCCGGAGCGAGATGATGCTGATTGCCGGTTATTCCGGCATTGGCAAATCTGCAATGGTGAAGATTTTAGACAAACCGATTACCCGCAGACGTGGATATTTTATTTGGGGAAAGTTTGACCAGTACAAGCGAACTATTCCTTACTCTGCCGTTGTCAGCGCATTTTCGGAATTGGTGCGGCAACTGTTAACTGAAAGTGAGGCTCAATTAGCAGTTTGGCGCGAAAAACTCCGCACTTCCTTCGGTCAAAACGGACAAATTATTATTGATGTCATTCCCGAAGTTGAACTAATTGTCGGAGCTCAGTCTCCTGTAGCTGAATTGGGGCCGACGGAATCTCTGAACCGCTTTAATTTAGTATTTCAAAATTTCATTCGCGTATTTTGCCAGCCCGAACATCCGCTGGTAATTTTTCTCGACGATTTGCAGTGGGCTGATTCTGCTACTCTCAAATTGATCGAATTGATGATGACAGATGAAGCTACGCAATATCTGTTTTTAATTGGCGCTTATCGGGATAATGAAGTTAGTCCCACTCATCCTTTAATGATGACTGTGGAGACGCTGCGAAATCAGGAAGCTATCATTAATCAGATTGCTTTGTCGCCGCTGGGGGTGGAAAACATAACTCATTTGATTGCGGAGACTTTGCACAGCGATCGAGAATCTGTCAAACCGTTAGCTGAATTGGTAATCAGCAAAACCGACGGCAATCCTTTTTTTGTCAATCAATTTCTGCAAACATTGTATCAGGAAAACCTGCTAGTTTTTCACCCGCCACAGTCAGGGAGCAAGGGCGGCTGGCATTGGGATATGACTCAAATTGAGCAGTGCGCTATCACTGACAATGTAGTAGATTTGATGGTACAAAAATTGAGAAAACTGCCAAGTTCAACGCAGCAAGTTTTGCGTTTAGTTGCTTGTTTGGGCAACGAATTTGACTTGAATACTCTTTCTTTAATTCATGAAAAAGAAGCCTCGGAAACTTTTTCTCACCTGTTGCCTGCGATTAAGTCGGGACTGATTCTGCCAACTTCGGAATTGGAAAGCAAGTCATTAGATTACGTGCTGTTTCCGCTATTAATTCTGAATTATAAATTTTTGCACGATCGCGTACAGCAAGCAGCTTACGCTCTGATCGACGACTCGCAAAAAAAGGCAGTTCACCTGAAAATAGGCAGGCAAATCCTAGAAAACACTCCGGCTGAATATCGCGCTGACAGAATCTTTGAATTAGTCGATCACTTGAATGTAGCTCGATCGCTAATTAGAGACGATCGAGAATTAATTGAACTGGCAACGCTGAATTTAGACGCGGCCCGCAGAGCCAAAGATGCCACTGCTTATGTTGCTGCCTTGCAGTATTTGACCGCAGGCATGGACGGTTTGAGCGCCGATATTTGGGATGCCCACTACGATTTAGCCTTTGCCTTGCATATGGAGCGGGCAAATGTTGAGTATTTAAACGGTTTTTTTGAGAAGTCTGAAGAATTTATTAATATAACTCTGGAAAAAGCGCGATCGCCCTTAGAAAAGGTAGAAATTTACAACCTGCTGATCGTGCAGTACACCCTGCGGGCGAAGTACGAAGAAGCCGTTAAAGCTGGAATCAAAGCTTTGGACTTGCTCGGAATTGACTTGCCACTAGACGGGCTACAAAAAGTCATATCCGAAGAATTTGCAACAGCCACAAATATTTTAGCAGGTAGAGAAATAGCTTCCCTAATTGACGCCCCCGAAATGACTGTACCAGACAAAAAAGTGGCAGTCAAATTAATTACAAACTTGCTGACATCGGCCTACCTCAAAAATCCCGACTTGTGGAAAGTCAGCGTTTTAAAAGGAGTCAATCTTTCTCTACAATACGGTTTAGTACCCGAAGCCTCTCTTTGCTATGCTGGCTACGGTATGTTCTTAAACGCAGTTTCGGGAGATTACAAAGCTGCCTATCAATTCGGCTTGCTCTCGCTGAATCTCAGCGAAAAATCTGGCAATATCGGCTTGAAATGCAGAGCTTGTTCATCCCTGGTCAGTATTTTTTATTACTGGTTCAACCACATCAAAGATTCCCACGCAATCAGCAATGAAGGATATCAAGCAGCTTTAGAATCAGGAGATTTAGAGTATGCGGGTTATATCCTGTCCAACCGCATAGCTAACTCATTTTTTCAAGGTAAAGAAATCTCGCAAATTCTGGTAGACACGAGCAGGTATTTGCAATTCAGCCAAAAAACCAAAAATCAGCTCGTAACCGATATATTATTAGGGGTAGAGTTAATCCTTCGTAACTTGAGCAAACTAACTCCTGAAAAGTTTGTATTTGAAAGCGAAGATATCAGCGAAGCTGAATACGTACACAACTGCCAAGCTCATCAAAATTTGTACTCGCTCTGCCTTTATCAGATTCGCAAATGCCAGGTGATGTACTGGTACGGCAACTTCAACGAAGCGCTACAACTAGCTTTTGAAGTAGAAAAACAGCTATCTTTTATTACCGGAGCGATACCCGCTACTGAATGGAATTTTTTCTTTTCTCTAACTTTAGCTGCCGTTTTCCCAAATGTTTCAGAAGACAAGCAAAAGGAATACTTGGAAAAGTTAGAGGAAAACCAAAAACAGATGAAAATTTGGGCAGACAACTGTGCCGAAAATTTTCTGCACAAGTATCTTTTAGTACAAGCAGAAATAGCCAGAATTTCCAAGAAAGATTCAGAAGCTGTAGAACTGTACGATTTCTCTATAAATTTAGCCCAAGACAATGAATTTGTCCAAAATGAAGCGCTAGCTAATGAACTAGCAGCTAAGTTTTGGTTGAGTAAAGGCAAGTATCAATATGCCAAAATCCACTTGCGCGAAGCTCACTCGTGCTACTTGCGCTGGGGTGCAGTTCGCAAAGTAGAAGATTTAGAACAGAAGTATCCGCAGTTGCGGGAAATGACGCCAATCAACGGCAGTTTTAACAACAGTCAAACTACCACAACTATTCATACTTCTACCGGCAGCGATGCCAGAGTGCTGGATTTGGCAACGGTAATGAAAGCATCTCTGGCGATTTCTAGCGAAATTGTCCTCGATAAGTTGCTGGCTTCTTTGATGAGAATTTCCTTAGAAAATGCGGGGGCTCAATTAGGTTTTCTGATTTTAGTCAGAGATGGTCAACTGTTGATTTCAGCTAAAGCGTCAGTATTTGCTGAAGATGTAGCGGTGCTGCAATTTACGCCTGTTGCAGACTATCATGATTTACCTGTGACGGTGATTAATTATGTGGAAAGGACTCGCTCGGATTTGGTGTTGAGCAATGCGGCGGCTGAGGGACTATTCACTGCCGATCCTTACATCGCTAAACACCAACTGCAATCTATTTTGTGTACTCCAATCATCAATCAAGGGAAACTGATCGGCATTCTTTATTTAGAAAACAATTTGACTGTCGGAGCATTTACTCCCCACAGATTGGAAGTTTTAAGGTTGCTTTCTTCCCAAGTTGCTATTTCTTTGGAAAATGCTCTACTTTACAATTCGGTGGAACAGAAAGTACAAGAGCGGACGCAGGAGTTAAATGAAAAAAACGAGCGCTTAGAACAAACTTTGCGCGAGCTTAAACTAACTCAAGCTCAATTAATCCAAACGGAAAAGATGTCGAGTTTGGGGCAAATGGTCGCTGGTGTAGCTCACGAAATTAATAATCCTGTAAGTTTCATCTACGGCAATCTTAATCCGGCTAGCGAATACGTTAAAGACTTGCTAAAATTGATTGAGCTTTACCAGCAGCACTATCCAGAACCTGCTGAGGAAATTCTAGAAGAAATAGAAACTATTGAGCTGGAATTTTTGAGCGAGGATTTGCAAAAGCTGCTGGATTCCATGAAAGTAGGAGCGGAAAGAATCCGGGATATTGTGCTAAGCTTGCGGAATTTCTCTCGCCTCGACGAAGCGCAAATGAAGTCGGTAGATATCCATCAAGGCATCGACAGTACGGTGATGTTGCTGCAACCGCGCCTGAGAAAAGAGGGCGGGCGTTTGGGAATTGAGGTGATTAAAAATTACAGCACGCTACCCCTAATTACTTGTTATGCGTCTCAGTTGAATCAGGTGTTTATGAATATTCTCACCAATGCGATCGATGCTCTCCTCGTAGCAAGAGATTGCCCGGAAAACTCTCATCAACAGCCTACGATTACAATTTCTACAGAGGTGACAGACAGGAATTCTGCCATAATTAGAATTGCCGACAGCGGGCCGGGGATGAGCACTGAGGTGCTGCACAAGATATTCGATCCATTTTTTACAACTAAGCCCGTGGGTTCGGGAACGGGTTTGGGATTGTCTATTTCTCACTCGATTGTTGTCAGTTCTCATGGGGGAAAATTGACTTGTGTTTCTGCACCGGGAGAGGGGAGCGAGTTTATTATTGAAATTCCGATCGCCCCCAGGCAAGTTTTGTAATCGGCACCACCATCAACCCACAGCATTACTGAAAGAGTAATGCTGTTTTAGAGAAAATGGAAGAATCACCGTCTCTACCTCTCTTGGTCTGCGTAAATCCGCTTGCGCCGTTCGTGATTGTTGACGATTCTGCGAAGCTGAGTGGGCATCGCTGTTGCAGGAATTTATAAAATAAGTTAGGAATGAGAATTAAATAACTTCCACTCTTGAAAGTGGGATGGGCGTCCCGCCCGTTCAAAAAGGACGGGCGGGACGCCCATCCCACAATAACAATTAAAATTGTAAGTTATTTAATTCGCGATCCTTAGTGATAAAGTTTCCAGCATTCTCGCGCAATTTCCCAATCCTCCTGCGTGTGAATTACCAAAATTCTCACCGCTGAATCCACTGCCGCAATATCTTGATCGATCGGTGACTGTTGATTTTTATCCCCATCCAATTTTAACCCGATAAATCCAAAAGCTTCGCAGGCGGCAGCCCGTACAACAGCAGAATTTTCCCCAACTCCCGCCGTAAAAATTAAAGCATCCAACCCTCCCAAACTCGCCAGCATGGCACCTATTCCGGCACGCAAACGGTGGATGTAAATATCCAAAGCAAGTTGAGCTCTCTGATTACCTTGGGCGATCGCATCTCCTATCTGCCGCAGATCGCTAGACACCCCTGAAATCCCTTTTAAACCAGAATTTCGATTGAGAATACCATCAAGTTTCTCAGCAGTAAAATCGGATTGTTTTAACAGATGAATGAGAATGCCTGGATCGATCGAACCCGATCGACTTCCCATCATCAAACCTTCCAAAGGCGTAAATCCCATCGTCGTGTCAACACTCCAGCCACCGCGAATGGCCGCCAGAGAACATCCGTTGCCCAAATGACAGCTAATCAACCGCAAATCTGCCACATCTTTACCCAGAATTTCTGCTGCCCGACGCGCACAATATTGATGGCTAATCCCGTGAAAACCGTAACGGCGAATCCCATTTTCCAGCCATTCATAGGGGCCGGGATAAACAAAGGCTGCGGGCGGCAATTGTGCGTGAAAAGCTGTATCAAATACTGCTACTTGCGGGACATTTGGGAGGATTTTTTCCAGGGCTTCGATGCCTTCCAAGTTAACCGGATTGTGGACAGGGGCGAAAACAGATAAACGGGCGATCGCCTTTTTAACATCCGGCGAAATTAACGTACTTTGCTGATAATCTTGTCCGCCATGTACGACGCGGTGGCCGACAATATCAATCTCGTTTAAATCATTAATGGTTTGAGTTCTTCCCTTCCAAAGACTCTCCAGCATTCGAGAAATAGCATCTTCCCGAGACTCGGATGCAAATTCCTCCTCAAGCCGATCGCCTTTTGCTGTTTTGACTTTCAACTCTGCTATACCCTGCTGATGAGTCCAGTCTATTTGAGCCTCCCAGAGGGGTTGCAAAGGTCGATCGGGCAGGACATCGTTTAACTCGTAAAGACAGCTCTTTTGACTGCTAGAACCCGCATTTAACACCAGTATTTTCATGCTTAATTATTTCCTGTTGATTCGTTCTTTCGATCGCTAGGCGATTGCAATCGCGTCTTGTCAAACTTTCGTCCGCCTGCACAGACTAAGAAACCTTGAGAGCCTGGGAAATTTATTAAGAAAAATGTCGAAAAATTAACTCTTAATGCAATGTGTAGCTAACAGTTGCATTTTTTTGATATATCTTCTAGGCAGATTTTCATTTACTAAAGTTTAAGGAGCAGATCGATGTTTACACCAATTTTACTTGCCACTGTCGCCAGAACCGTAGAGTGGAGCCCCACGACTGGTTTGATTATGATTATTTGCAATATTTTAGCTATTGCGATCGGCAAATCAACCATCCAGAAGCCTACCACAGGCCCAGCCGCGCCCTCGATATTGGGCGGTTTGAGCTTGGGTGCAGTTGTGGGAAGTCTCTGCTTCGGTCATATTTTGGGAACAGGTACGATTTTAGGATTGTCTTACATAGGCGCGATTTAGTTTCAGACTGTAGGGTGCGCCTCCGCACCTTATCCGCAATTTCAAGTACCGGGTAAATTGCGGAGGTTTTCATCCATGTACGATCGATCGCCCAAAACCTCCAGCAACGGGCCGCGAACATCAAACTTGACAATACTGACAGAAGCTGCTAAAGCGCTAATGCGATCGCGATAACGTCCCAAATCAATCCCCAACAGACTGCAAAGAATAATCCGAATAGTAGCTTTGTGGGAGACAACCAACACATTTCCATTCTTGTATTTTTCCTCAATTTCTGCAATAACTAAGGAAGCTCTACTGGCAATTTGTACCGAAGTTTCGCCGCCGTTGGGTGCATTCCAAGCCGGTTCAGTCAGCCAGTTAATATAATCTTCTGTATATTCTTTTTTGACTGACTCTAATGTTTTGCCTTCCCACTCACCGTACTTAATTTCCCTCAGTCCGTCGCGAAGCTGCATTTCAATTCCCACAGCATCGCACAAAGGTTTTGCAGTAGCAATTGTGCGTTTCATGGGACTGACATAAACAGCATCCCAAGGCAATTTCGCGTAAGTTCGGGCAAACTGTGCTGCCATTTGAACACCTTCTGCTGTTAATTCTGGATCGAGGTCGCCGCAGAAGCCACCTGTTTTGCTGTAAGTCGTTTCACCGTGCCGCAGAAAGTAGATTTTTAAGCTCATGACTTAAGTGTGTGTAAATTTTACTATGTTAGCAAAAGAGTTTAAAAAACTCCTTCAAATCATCGAGTGCAGGATTATTCCAATCCCAAATATCTTTTTTGCGTTCCATAACATAATCAAACCCAGACATACTGCATTTCTTTCCAGCTTGTTTCTGTTCCTGATTTGAGCAAGTATCATACCTGAGATAGATGCTCACCCATAATTTATCAAAATCTTTCTGCTTGATTTCCTTTCCCTCCTTTTCTTTTATGCAACTTCTCCAGCTATCCAAACAATCAGCATAAGGTGATTCTCTAGCCTTTATTGCCTTTAAAAGCGTTTCCAGTTCGCCTTTACCTCCAACATTTGTAAAGTAACAAGCCAATTTTGCATTTGTTCCATTATCTCCAGAAATATCGATAAATTGTTTAGTGCTTAACAAAGTTTCAGATTCAAACACCTGTTTTATACATTTATCTACGAATTTCAGCCTCTCTTGCTCTGAATCGTTATCAATATCAATAATAATCCCAATCTTTTCAATATCTCTTTTTTGCAGGTCGGCTTCTAAATCTTTTAAAGTATTGATTAACTTTGTTTCGCTCAAACCTTCCAAACTTTCATAATCTATATAGATAGGTGGTTCTACCTCAATATCGCAGTTTAGTTTCTCAACCATTGCCTTCATAAAAATTGCATCATTTTTACTTTCTACTATGACAATATTACTCACCTCTCACTCCTTTCTGATGCTCTAGTGCGTAATTCAAGGTTTCCAAATCGCGTCTGATGCCGATGATTTGATTTGTTTTGGGTTTCTTTGCTAGTTCAAAATATGCGCTGCTGCATTCTTGATTGGGTTCCAAACCCACATCAGCAAATGCTTGCAGCATCTCTAAACTGTGAGTTGTGGCAAAAATCTGCGTATCCAGTTCCACCGCCAAGCGAAATAAAATTCTCCAAAACTCCCGCTGGTTTGTATAGTGTATGCCATTCTCTATTTCATCAATTAGCAGTATTTTGTGTTTATTGTTTACTAATTTAAGAATAATATATGCAACTCTATTCATTGCATCTCCAAACAATGATAAAGGCAAACGCTTTTCGCCCTTTCTTCTTAAGTAAAGTGTGGGTTCGCCAATTGAAAAACTTTCTACAGATTCGATCGTAGGGTCAATAATTTGAAAAGCTTTCAAAACTTCGCTATCTTTATCTTCCAAGCGCGCGTGATCGAATGACTCTATGAGTTTTCTTCCTGGAATTCTGATAAAAGGAGGAACGATCGGTATTTCGTACACAAGGAAATTTGTATTACTCATTGAGCTTCTATAAGTAACACTTCCTACTAACTCGTTAAAGATCTTTTCACCTTTTATTGTTTTAATAATTAAATCAGAATCACGTGAATTGATTTCTATTTGAATCTCTACTAGATCGAGATTATCATTGGCATTATCATTCTTTCCCTGAATAACTATAGTTTTATCTTTTTTTAAGGCATAAAATAAGTTATTCCATGCTCTATCTGGCATAGCATCTAGGGCGGCTGATGACTCTCTTCTCAGCTCTCTTAGCATTACTATACTACTAAGATCGGGAGCAAAATTGAGAAAAATTGCTTCTAGCAAGGCTGTCTTGCCAGCATTATTTTTACCGCCGATTAAATTGACTCTTTCAAACCCAGAAATTTTGATTTGCTCAAAACACCTAAAATTTTGGATTTCTATTTCTTTAAGCATTCCCGCCTCTTTTGAATGTACAAATCCTAAACCACCGTTGATTTATGCTAAGATTAATTCTATCTTAGTTGTTTTACTTCATCCGCAACAAGCGACGAATGTCATGCAGACTATAGACCTCTTTGAAGTCATTGAACGCGATCCAAGCAAGGTGAGTGGTGCATGGGTATTTCGGGGAACGCGCGTACCTGTTGCCGCCTTTTTCGAGAATATTAAAGATGGAGCATCTATTGACCAGTTTCTCGAATGGTTTCCGGGAGTAACTCGCGCCCAAGTTGAGGTATTACTCGATCGCGCCCTAGCCTCAATAACGCAGATGGCGCAGGCATGAAGATATCGATTAACCCGCAAGTCCGCCGGGGGTTGAAAACCCCCGTCTCATAGCGAAAGTCCTCTAAAAGAGGACTGAAAAGCCAATTAAATAAACCACTTAATTCCTAATTTCAAATCTCAAATCTCCAATCTCCAATCAATAATTCCCAATCTAACATCTAAAATCTAAAATCGATAGTCAGTTTCAACTGACTTTTGCTATGAGACAGGGGTTTTCAACCCCTGGCGGACTCGCGGACTAACGACAGATATCTCATAGCAACTAAAAAAGCCCTCAATTTCTGAGGACTTTCTTTTCAGACAGCGATCGCACCTATCCCGGTGCACCCGATCGCACGGTTTGATCTCCTGTCGTTGTCGGATCTTTCGTTTCCTTCGGCGCTTCCGACGAAACCGCACCCGCGTGCGGCCACTTCCAGTCGCGGATTTCCGGCATATCATCGCCGTGTTCGTTGATATAATGCCTGTGTTCGATCAGCTTGTCACGGATAGCTTGTTTGCCGTAAGCTGCGACAGAACTCAGTTTTGGAACGCGATCGAGTACATCTCCAACTAAATGGAATCGATCGAGGTCATTAATCACCACCATATCAAACGGCGTCGTAGTCGTTCCCTCTTCCTTGTAACCCCGAACGTGAATATTCGAGTGATTTGTCCGGCGATAAGTCAAGCGGTGAATCAGCCAAGGATAGCCGTGAAAAGCAAAAATCACCGGCTTATCTTTGGTGAACAAAGTATCAAAATCCTTGTCAGACAAACCGTGGGGATGTTCGCTAGCAGGTTGCAGCGTCATCAAATCCACCACATTCACTACCCGCACTTTTAAATCGGGATAATCTCGGCGGAGAATGTCAACCGCAGCCAAAGTTTCCAGCGTCGGAACATCACCCGCGCAAGCCATCACCACATCTGGTTCGCCACCTTTATCGTTGCTAGCCCACTCCCAAATGCCGATGCCGGCGGTACAGTGTTTAATCGCAGAATCCATATCCAAATACTGCAATGCCGGCTGCTTCCCTGCAATAATCACGTTGACATAGTGGCGGCTGCGGAGACAGTGATCCGTTACTGACAGCAAAGTATTAGCATCGGGCGGCAAATAAATCCGCACCACTTCCGCTTTCTTGTTAATTACGTGGTCGATAAAACCCGGATCTTGGTGAGAAAAACCGTTGTGGTCTTGTCGCCAAACGTGAGAAGTTAGTAAGTAATTCAGAGATGCGATCGGTCGGCGCCAAGGAATGTGACGAGTAGTTTTCAACCACTTGGCGTGTTGGTTGAACATCGAATCGATGATGTGAATAAACGCCTCGTAGCAGGAGAAAAAGCCGTGGCGTCCCGTCAGCAAATAGCCTTCCAGCCATCCCTGACATAGATGTTCGCTGAGAACTTCCATCACCCGGCCTTCGGGGGAGATGTGGTCGTCTTCGGGCAAAATTTCCCCCGCCCACATCCGGTTCGTCACTTCAAACACCGGATCGAGGCGGTTTGAGGCCGTCTCGTCAGGCCCGACAATGCGGAAATTGGCGTTTTCCTGATTGAGTGTCATCACCTCTCGCAGGAAGCGGCCGGAAACGCGGGTTGCTTCTGCCATTACAGTGCCCGGTTTTTGCACATCAACGGCGTAGTCTTCAAATTTCGGCATTTTCAAGTCTCGCAGCAGCAGACCGCCGTTAGCGTGGGGATTTGCCCCCATGCGCCGAGATCCCTTGGGCGCGAGTTCTGCTAATTCAGGAATTAACTTGCCGTTTTCGTCGAAGAGTTCTTCCGGCTTATAGCTTTTCATCCAATCTTCGAGGAGTTGGACGTGTCCCGGCTTAGAAGCCATTTCCGAAAGTGGGACTTGGTGCGATCGCCAATAATCCTCTGTTTTCTTACCGTCTACTTCCTTCGGCCCCGTCCAGCCTTTGGGAGTTTTCATCACAATCATCGGCCACTGGGGACGACCGGAATAGCCCTCCGTCCGGGCTTTTTCCTGAATCGCCTTAATTTCGCCGATCGCGGTATCGAGAGTTGCAGCCATCAACTGGTGCATGGTTTCCGGGTCTGAACCTTCCACCCAATAAGGTTTGTAGCCATAACCGACCATCAAACTTTCCAATTCCTCTTGCGGAATGCGGGCCAACAGCGTTGGATTGGCAATTTTGTAGCCATTCAAGTGCAAAATCGGCAACACGGCCCCGTCGCGAACCGGGTTGAGAAACTTGTTAGAATGCCAGCTAGCAGCCAAGGGGCCGCTTTCGGCTTCCCCGTCACCGACAACGGCCGCCACAATCAAATCGGGATTGTCGAAGACGGCACCGTAAGCGTGGACGAGGGCGTAGCCGAGTTCCCCCCCTTCGTGAATCGAACCGGGGGTTTCCGGGGCGACGTGGCTGGGGATACCGCCGGGAAAGGAGAACTGTTTGAACAGCCGCTTGATACCCTCTTCATCTTCGGAAATGTTCGAGTAATATTCGCTGTAAGTGCCTTCGAGATAGGTGTTGGCGACCAAGCCCGGCCCGCCGTGTCCGGGGCCTGCGATGTAGATGGCGTTGAGGTCTTGGGCTTTGATGATGCGGTTGAGGTGAACGTAGATGAAGTTTAGGCCTGGAGTGGTGCCCCAATGTCCGAGGAGTCTCGGTTTGACGTGTTCGATTTTGAGGGGTTCTTTGAGTAGGGGGTTGTCGAGGAGATAGATTTGTCCGACGGATAGGTAGTTTGCCGCCCGCCAGTAGGCGTTCATTTTGTGTAGTTCTGAGTCGGAAAGCGGCTTTAATTGCGGGATCTCGGTTGTTCCTAGCATCATCAGCTATTGACTCCTAAGTTGTGGTTGTTTTCTAAAGTGCGATCGTGAAGTGCGATCGATATTAATTGGTTATCTGTGACATTTTGTATTTAAACTCCATGTCTTCCACACCAACTATTGAATTCTAGCTTGTTTATGTCTCCATCAAAGTTTAAATCAATGTTAATTTATGGCTAAACATCGCACAATTTCGAGGTAATAAAGATAGAGATTTGCGGGGATCAAGGAATTCAGTAATATAAAATAGGATTTACACAAGATTTTTCCTAGAGTGTGCACTTTGCACCTGATGCGTATGTGCTGCGGGTCGCCGGATGTGCTGTGCAAGTCCCCAAAAAGATACTTCTCAAGGTAAAGGTAATCGCTTCTAGCATAACTCATGACTAATTTAACAGAGATTAATACGGAGTCAGTGCAAATTTTGTAAAAAAGGGCGATCGCACTTTTATCGAGATGTTGAAACAAGTGCGATCGCCTTTCAATTTTCTTACTTCCTTACCTGCACCAACAGCTAGAAAGTCTGACTGACTCTTTTTAACCATTCATTGCCATTTGGTGTTTTTCCCGTAACACCGAATTCATCTGTTAGGCGAGTAGTATCAGTCATGAAAGTACCATCTGGCTTGAGCCTGATTCCGTAAAACTTTCTACACTCTTCGCGCCATACATGGGCATTTGGTGTCGTTCCTGTGGCACCAAATTGATCCGTTACAGGAGTCTTTGATTGAGCATTAGCTGGCAGAGATATACTCAATATTAACAGCGCGATACTACCAACAAAAACTTGATACTTCCTAAGATTGCTAATTCCTTTCTCAAGATATTGACAAACAGACTTTGACTGGTTGGAAATTTGTACTGGCTACTTGATGAGGATTCGAGCTTTACAAGATTATAAGCTGTTCTGCATTTAAATAGTATGTCAAAAAAAATTAAAGTCTTGTGGGGAGTTGGGGTTGGGCGTCCCGCCCGCCCTCAATCTACAATTTAAATGCGCGACAGCTTATTGAGTAATACTATTTACTCTTGTGGAGCTTGGTCAACAAAATTTATAGGATTTTCTTGTAAATACACGATTATCCGATATTCATACATGGCGTTTTCACGCTTGCCAGCGTCTCCGCGCCACCCGTGAACTCCTTGGCATGACTCAAGAGCAGGTCATTGAGCAGTTAGAGAACAACTACGACATCACCATGAGCCAGCAGACGCTCTGTACTATCGAACACGGCAAGCGCAAAGTAGACTCCGAGAGGGAGTTACCCGCCTTCGCGGCCGTCTACAGCAAACCTATCGATTATTTCTACGAAACCCTGGAATTGCCCGCCGCGGCACCCCCAGTCGCACCCGCACCCAAGCGTCGCTCAGTCGTCACCGTTGACATGGAAGCCCTCACTCACCGCGATAAGCTAGAACTAGCAGCAGAATTAATTCACCACGTTTTGCAAGAAACCTAACTAGCAGAGACAATTTAGCCAACCCGTTAATCCTGTTTTTGCTCCCGTTATTGTGTCATTCCGACTCATCAAGCAATTGATGCCATACAATATTAAATACATACCTAATTCATAAATCAAGTAGATTTCATGAATATCAAAGAATTAGAAACGCAACTTCTGGCCTTAACGCCAACCGAGAAAGCTCAAATCATTCAATTATTAACCCAAAACTTAGCCAACACCTGGCAAGGAATTAGCAAAACTCCCGGTGTCTGCGGCGGTGATGCTTGTATCAGAAACACTCGCATTCCTGTTTGGGTACTAGAAAGTTTTCGTCGTTTGGGCATGAACGAGTCTCGACTCTTAGATAACTATCCCACATTAACAGCTATTGATTTAGCAAATGCCTGGGCTTATGCGGCAGCTTTTCCCGATGAAATTGAAATAGCTATCCGCCAGAATGAGGAGGATTAAGATGATGGCGCGTCTTTATGGTGACGAACAATTTCCCAGAGAGGTTGTAGAATTGCTGCGCCCTATGGGTCACAATATTTTGACAGTACAAGAAGCCGGAAAAGATAACCAAAAAATTCCTGACGAAGAAGTGTTAGCTTTTGCAGTCAGTGAAAATCGAGCTGTTTTAACTCTAAATCGCCGTCATTTTATTAGACTGCACAGCTTACAGCCTGACCATGCTGGAATTATTGTCTGTAAGGCAGACCATGACGTAGCAAGAATGGCGGCTAAGATTAATGAAGCTATTTCCTCACTTGCAACATTAACAGGCCAATTGATTCGAGTCTATCGTTCTGAACCGTCATCTATATCTTAAGCGATCGCCACAAAGTAAACTCAAGCAATCTCAATCCGAAAATCACTGCATCGGTTTGATTGCTGGCTAAATACCATCGCCAATATTTCCCGCTGAAAAAACTTAGGAGGCGACTAAAACAGGGCACTCTGAAATCCGGCAAACATTGGACACAGTTGGCTGCTGCGAAACGACTCGCAGTTCGTGAGGATAGCGGGGACGGGGGTCATTTTCTAACCAGATGGGCGGTACCATCATCACTTCATAGTAAGCGATCGTATCGAAAACACCGGGCTGGGACTTCAACTCTACTGTTAAGCCCGCTCGGTACTCAAATGCTTCTTCCCAGTCTAGATTTTCATTGATACCCATAGCGATCGCGCCTCTTAATCTTGTTTCTTTTGTCCATTGTAGAGCCCTACATAAAAGATTGGGTACTTTCTGTTGCTTACGATACAATTTTTAACTTTATATGTTCGATTCATGACAATTTAACAGAGAGGAGCAATTGTCAATAAGTAAATAGGATGATTTTGCTGACGGGTGACAAGTAAGCCCAAAAGGTAGGCTTGACAAGAGTTTGAGTTGATATGTCTCAAAAAAAATAGGGACGATCGAACCCCGCAGACGTTTATGAGACAAAGAAAGATCAGAGAATTTTAAGGATTGAAGTACAAACCTATTTTTGCAAACTTGGTTAATATTTTATAAGTCAGCCTTAATTTGGAACTGGTATAAACACATGATTATCTAGCCCCAAAACACTACATATAGCCTTTCGATCTCTCATATGAGGTACTCATGGGCATAGGCCTCCGTGGCCTCCGTGGGCATACCTCACCACGCTTGAGAACCGCTATATTTTGTGCTTTGTCAAGCAAGCTATAATCAAAAAAATTATCAAAATTTTCACGCTCCCTCGATTGCAATCTAGAGTCAACTGATTCGGGCGATCGCACTATAATAGCAAATAGCTACATAATTCATAAATCCTAAAATTTCCATGACAATCAAAGAATTAGAAACACAACTTTTGGCATTAACGCCAACCGAGAAAGCTGAGGCAATCAGCATTTTAACCCAAAGCCTGAAAAACAGCGGCCGCCCGATTACAAAAACTCCCGGCGTGATGGGCGGTGATGCTTGTATTCACGAAACTCGCATTCCCGTTTGGTTGATCGCCAGCTATCACAATGACGGCGCTACCGATGCTTTTATCCTAGACTGCTATCCCCATCTCAGTGCTGCTGATTTGGTAAATGTTTGGGCTTATGCTGAAGCTTATCCTGACGAAATTGAGGAAGCAATTAGACTGCAAGATGAGGCTGACGAAATATTAGATACACCTGAAAATATCAAATAAACCTATGGCGCGTCTCTACGCAGACGAACAATTTCCTCGGCAAGTCGTGCAAAACCTGCGGTCTTTGGGGCATGATGTCCTGACTGTTCAAGAAGCAGGAAATGCTGGACTACCTGATGAGGATGTATTAGCATTTGCCATCATTGAAAATCGGGCTGTTTTGACCGTCAACCGACGGGATTTCTTTCAACTGCACAAGCTGCAACCTGACCACTGTGGTATTATTGCCTGCACGCGAGATGACGATATTGCTAGACTGACTGCTAATATTAATGATGCGATATCTACTGCTGAGACATTGACGAAAAAAGTGATTCGTGTCTATCGCTCAGGGCCGCCGTCCATATCTTAATTGAATTCAAGAGACCTTATGCCCTACTATACTCAAGCCGAATTTTAAGGACTGAAGTCCTTACTACAAACCTAAATTTGTGCAGTATTTTACCAACAAAAAAACCGGGCGGCACGGGGAGTAGGGGTCGCACCGCCCCTACACCGTCCGGGTTTCTCGATAAGTGAAAACTAAACTAAAATCACGTTGTCTTCTTCTTAGTCGCAGTCGCAGTCGCAGCCTTCTTAGTCGTGGTTTTCTTCGCCGCAGTCTCCGTCTTTTTAGCAGTGGTTTTCTTGGCCGCAGTCTTCTTCGTTGCAGTTTCCGATTTCGCCGCAGTAGTCTTGGTTGACTTCTTCGACTTGCTGCTAGATTTTCCGCCGCCCGCTGCTTCCTTCGCTGCTAACAAATCCAGTGCTTTTTGTAAGGTGAAATTCTCCACAGATTCATCCTTAGCCAAAGAAGCATTGATATCGCCGTGTTTCACATAGGGGCCGTAGCGGCCATCGTAAACATTGATCAATTCTCCCGACTCTGGATGCGCGCCCAATTCCTTCAAAGGTGTGGCTGATTTGCTGCGGCCGCGGGCGGCTTTCGGCTGCGATAATAACTCTAATGCCCGATCGAGCTCGATCGTCAAAACATCATCCGGCGGTTTGATCGATCGATAATCTTTCCCCACCTTACCCTGGTCATGCACCACATAAGGCCCGTACATCCCCAAATTAGCTTGCACCTTCGCCCCCGTCTCCGGGTGAGATCCCAACAACCGAGGTAAAGTCAACAAACTCACCGCCATATCCAGCGTCACGCTATCCTTATCCGTCCCCTTCGGTAAAGAAGCCCGCTTCGGTTTCTTGTTCGTTTCCGAAACTTCCCCTAACTGAACGTATGGCCCATAACTGCCAATCAGCACATAAATCGGTTCCCCAGTTTCCGGGTGAAGACCCAATTTTTCCGGGCCTTCCGTTTTTTGCTTTAACAGAAACTCCACTTGTTCCGGATCTAAATCTGCCGGCGTCAAATCTTGGGGAATCGATGCTTTTACCAAGCCTTCTTCGCTTTCAGATTCCAGGTATGCGCCGAATTTACCGATGCAGACTTTAGCAGAAATATTCTCCAGTACCACAGTTCGGGCAACTTTCGCATCAATCTGACTTTCCTGTTCTTTGACTTGGGTTGCGAGTCCGGTTTCCCCTGTATAAAACTTTTGTAAATACGGCAGCCATTTCGCCTCGCCGGTGGCAATTTCATCGAGGGTTTGTTCCATTCGGGAAGTAAAACCAGTGTCTACTAAATCGGGAAAATGTGTTTCCAATAAAGTCGTGACGGCGAAAGCGGTGAATGTCGGAATTAGGGCATTAGCTATTAATTTCGCATATCCCCGATCGACAATTGTACCGATAATACTCGCATAGGTACTCGGACGGCCCACACCTTCGCTTTCCAGCATTTTCACCAGAGAAGCTTCCGTGTAGCGGGCAGGAGGTTGAGTTTCGTGCCCAACTGCCTCTAAATCCTTACAATTAGGTTTATCCCCCACCTTCAGCGCCGGCAAAATTACCTCTTGGTCTTCCAACGCCGCATTCGGATCGTCGGAACCTTCCACGTAAGCGCGCAAAAAGCCTGGAAAATCAATGCGTTTGCCGCTGGAACGGAAACCGGCATCTTCTACCTGAGTTAATACAGTGACGTGAGTTTGGCGGGAATCTGCCATTTGAGAAGCCACAGTCCGCTTCCAAATCAAATCGTAGAGGCGGAAATCAATGCCATCCAATCCGGTTTGCTGCGGAGTCCGAAAAGTGCTGCCGGCGGGACGGATAGCTTCGTGGGCTTCCTGGGCGCCTTTGCTTTTCGTCGTGTATTTGCGCGGTTGGGGGCTGAGGTATTCGCTGCCGTAAAGTTCTTGCACACAACTGCGCGCCGCTTCGATCGCCTGTTCGGACAAATGCACTGAATCCGTCCGCATATAGGTGATAAAACCGCGTTCGTAGAGACTTTGGGCAATTCGCATAGTTTCCCGCGCACCCAGCCTCAGTTTGCGGTTAGCTTCCTGCTGCAAAGTCGAGGTCGTAAACGGCGGCGAAGGTTTGCGGGTGACAGGCCGTTCTTCAATATTCCCGACAGTCCAGGGTTTGTTTTGGATGCGTGAGAGTAAAGCCCGCGCCTGTTCTTCGTTGAGCAAAAGTACGCGGCGGCCTGCGATAATTTGCCCGGTATTTTCATCAAAATCGCTGCCATTTGCAACTTTCACATTGCCGACAGTCACGAGTTTGGCATCAAAGGAAATTTTGCCCTTTTCCAAAAAAGCTTTTAAATCCCAGTAGCTACCTTGGCGGAAAGCGCGGCGTTCCCGTTCCCGGCGCACCAACAGGCGTACAGCGACTGATTGGACTCTACCTGCGGACAAACCCCAAGCGATTTTTTTCCACAGTAGCGGAGAGAGTGTGTAACCGACGAGTCTGTCGAGAATTCGGCGAGTTTCTTGGGCTTGTACAACTCGATTGTCGATATCGCGACAGTGAGTCAAAGCATCGCGGATGGCTTCGCGGGTGATTTCGTGAAACACCATCCGCTTGATGGGCACTTTGGGTTTGAGGATTTGCAGCAAATGCCAGGAAATGCTTTCGCCTTCGCGGTCTTCGTCAGTGGCTAGAATCAGTTCTGTGGCGTCTTTGAGGGCGTCTTTGAGTTCTTTAACAATTTTCTTTTTATCTTTGGGGATGACGTAGAGAGGTTCAAAGTCTGCTTCCACGTTTACGCCCAGTTGCGCCCATTTTTCTCCTTTAACGGCTTCTGGTATTTCTTCGGCGGAGGATGGTAGGTCGCGGACATGGCCCATCGATGCCTCTACACGGTACGTGGAGGGCAGGAAGTTGCGGATGGTGCGGGCTTTGGTAGGAGATTCGACGATGACTAAGGTTGACATGGCATCTTTTAAATATGGATGGCAGCGCAGCTAGAGGGTCTAAGTTAGAGAGTTTAGGTCAGATGTCAAGGCTTCTTTCAACTTTGGGCGATTATTTTCAAACTACCTTAATTTTTAACTTACTGCCGATCGGGTGGCAGGTGACAATGTGATGGGATTTTACTGCTTTGGGGGCAGAGGCTGCGAATCGCGTCTCTACAAGATGCACGGGATGATGACCTGACTTTAGCAGAATTGTCGCTAACTGGATGTTGAGACTGCTGGATACGGGCGGATGGTTCCTCAATCTGGTTGTAACTTGAAGGTTGGGGCGATCGATTTTAGATTTTAGATTTTAGATTTTAGATTTTAGATTTTAGATTGGGAAAGATTTACTGACTAGAGGTTTGGGACTATCGATTTTAGATTTTAGATTTTAGATTTTAGATTGGGAAAGATTTACTGACTAGAGGTTTGGGACTATCGATTTTAGATTTTAGATTTTAGATTGGGAAAAATTTACTAACTAGAGGTTTGGGACTTTGGTACAGTACGCTGTGCAGTATAAGCGTTGCGATCGGAAGGAAAGTCATCACAGAGGGTTAAAATTACTGGAGCGATCGCTCAATTCTATCAACAATGCTATGACATTTGAATTTGACCATCTTTTCATCCTTACTGATATTGGTGCTTCGGAAGCTAATCGTTTATCCTCCTTCGGTTTAGTTGAGGGTGGATCTCGCATTCATCGCGGACAAGGTACAGCCAATCGCTGTTTCTTTTTCCATAACGCAATGTTGGAATTGTTATGGATTCACGATCCAGAAAAAGCGAAGTCTGAGCCCATTCATCAGACTCGTCTTTGGGAGCGATCGACAAATCGGAATAATGGTGCGTGTCCATTTGGCATCTGTTTGCGTCCAGCCAAAGGTTCTGAGGACACAGTTGCATTTTCTAGTTGGGCCTATCGTCCACCTTATTTACCAGAAACGAGGAGTATCGCGGTAGGTACAAATAGTGATGTTTTGACTGAGCCCATGCTTTTCCAAATTTCCTTTGGTAAACGTCCCGATCAATACTCTGCTGATAAGTCACAGCCTTTGGATCATGGTGTGGGTTTACGTGAAATTACTCGTGTAGAATTAGTCAGTCCTGCTGCCAATAATCCGTCACCTGAACTTCAAGCAGTGGTTGAGACAAATCAGCTAAAGTTACGGATGGGAACCGAGTATTTTGTGGAGCTTGGTTTTGATGGAGAAGTGCAGGGACAACAGGTAGATTTTCGACCGGGATTGCCGCTTATTATCAGTTGGTAGTCTAAAGCCGTAAAACAATTAATAATATGGCTTCAGTATCGAACGATCTGCGATCGTTCGTACAGAACGCCCACTGACAATTGCAGGAACATTAGAGACTATTGAGAATTTACCAAGTTTGCTGAGTAAACTAGAGATATACTAACCCCCAATTTATTGAGTGAGGACTGGACAATGGAGACAATTACTGATCTGCCGGGGTATCGCATAACAGAACAACTCTATGCAGGATCTCGCACTCTAGTTTATCGGGGTATTCGGGAGAGCGATCGGACTCCAGTCGTCATCAAACTGCTGAGAAACGAATACCCCAGCTTCAGCGAACTGCTGCAATTCCGCAACCAGTACACCATCGCCAAAAATCTACGTCTGCCTGGAGTGGTTGAACCCCTCGATTTAGCACCTTACAAAAACGCCTATGCTTTGATAATGGAGGACTTTGGAGGAGTTTCCCTGTCTACGTATCTCCCGGCAGCAACTGATAAAAACCAAGCCGATAAATCTCTATCTTTAGAAAACTTTCTCAACCTAGCCAGGGAACTAGCAAATATTCTCCACTCTCTCTACCAAAACCGAGTTATTCATAAAGATATCAAACCCGCCAATATTCTGATTAACCCACATAGCAAACAAATTAAACTCATTGACTTCAGTATTTCTTCCCTGTTGCCGAGAGAAACCCAAGAAATCCAGAATCCCAACACCCTCGAAGGAACCTTAGCTTATCTGTCCCCAGAAAAGACAGGAAGAATGAATCGATGTATTGACTATAGAA
The DNA here is from genome assembly GCF_036704705.1 of Microcoleus sp. K1-B1. Classification (NCBI taxonomy): domain Bacteria; kingdom Bacillati; phylum Cyanobacteriota; class Cyanophyceae; order Oscillatoriales; family Microcoleaceae; genus Microcoleus; species Microcoleus sp. K1-B1. Next base: position 26,933 of record NZ_JAUBSH010000088.1, read on the forward strand.
GTGACTTTTATTCCCTGGGTGTGACCTTCTATGAATTGTTGACAACACAGTTACCCTTCGAGTCAGACGACCCAATGGAGTTAATGCATTGTCATCTCGCCAAACAGCCGATTCCGGTACATCAAATCAAGCCAGAAGTTCCCCTAATTTTATCCCAAATTGTTAGTAAACTGATGGCAAAGAATGCGGAAAATCGCTATCAGAGTGCATTAGGACTGAAACACGATTTAGAAATTTGTCTGGCTCAATTACAAAACACGGGTAACATTGAGACGTTTGTATTAGGAACGCGGGATATTACCGATCATTTCCTCATTCCCGAAAAACTCTACGGCAGAGAAACAGAAGTGGAAACCTTATTAGCAGCCTTTGAGCGAGTCAGCAGAGGCAGCACCGAA
>NZ_JAUBSH010000089.1:0-26847 GCF_036704705.1 Microcoleus sp. K1-B1
ATGCTTTATATTCTATCATGCTCTTCGTATTTGTGAACCTTCTTTTTTGCTGTTACCCCTATTTATTGAGCGGATACAGCAAATCTTAATTTTTAATAAAGATAAGTCGGTTCATTCTGCACTAAGTAAATTTCTGCGTTACCTTGTCAGTGTCCATTATGGAATTTGTGCAAGCTAACCTCTCTTGAACTGACCAAAGGATATAACGATGGATATCTTATCTAACACCGTGGCGCTATCACGGATGCAATTTGCGCTAACCGCCATATTCCATATGCTGTGGCCAGTTCTGACTACGGGAATGGGAATTTATCTGGTAATTGTTGAAGGAATGTGGCTGAAAACTCGCAATCCTGACTACTACCATCACGCTCGTTTTTGGTCTAAACTCTACGTCCTCAACTTCGGTATTGGAGTAGCTTCAGGAATTCCGATGGAATTTCAGTTTGGCACGAATTGGGCACCCTTTTCTGAAGCTGTTGGTGACTTTTTTGGCAGCATTTTAGGCTTTGAAGCTTCAATGGCATTTATGCTAGAAGCCGGCTTTTTAGGCATTATGCTGTTTGGTTGGGAGCGCGTTCACCCGATCGTCCATTATTTCGCTACAATCATGGTAGCCTTCGGCGCTAACCTATCCACAGTCTGGATTTTAGTCGCTAACTCTTGGCTGCAAACTCCTGCCGGCGGAGAAATGGTCAATGGCAAGTTTATTGTCAGCGATTACTTTCAAGCAATTATGAATCCGTTCGCATTAAACAGCATTCTCCATATGTTTTTTGCGACGTTAGAAACTTCGCTGTTTGTCATTGGGGGAATTAGCGCTTGGTACATTCTCAATAAGCGCAACCAAGCCTTTTTTTCCAAGTCTTTCAAAATTGCCATAGCGACAGCCATCGCCGTTGCACCTTTGCAGATATACATCGGACATTTGAGTGCAGAACAAGTTTATCACTATCAACCCACTAAATTAGCAGCAATCGAAGCTAAGTGGGAAACTTCAGCAGCGGGAGAGTCAGCCGATTGGACTTTGCTAGCTTTGCCTAATGAAAAAGCCCAAAAAAATGACTGGGAAATTAGCGTACCGAATGGCTTAGGCTACGTTCTGGAGTTCAAACAAAAACTCTCCGAACCCGTACTCGGATTGAAGGAATGGAAGCCAGAAGATAGACCCCGGATGGTGGGTTTAATCTATTATTGTTTCCGCATCATGTCCGGGATTGGATTCTTCTTTTTAGGACTGATGCTGTTCAGTATAATTCAGTGGATGCGAGGCAAACTTTCTGCTGAAAATATTAGCAGTCAACCTTGGTTGATGCGCGCTTGGGTATTAGCTGCTCCCCTGGGATATATTGCTGTAGAATCGGGTTGGATTGTCCGCTGTGTCGGCAGACAACCTTGGGCTTTATACGGGCAAATTCGCACTGCTGATGCGGTATCCAACATCCCCGCCAGCAATGTTTTAACTTCTCTGAGTTTCTTTGCAGTTATTTACAGCTTTTTGTTTGTTTGTGCCTTGTATTTTGGCAGCAGAATTATCCGCAAAGGCCCTAATTTAAGTCTGCCTGTGCCAGGTTTAGACAATGAACCTGCCATCGAAAGTGAACCCGCAGAACACATTCCCGATCAACGTCCCTTGGAAGCACAACAATAGGAGATTTTATGCAAGCTTTGGAGCATTTTCTCCCACAAGTTTGGTTTGTAGTTTTGGCTTTGTTTCTCCTGCTATATGTCATGCTAGACGGTTTTGACTTAGGAGTAGGCATCCTGTCTCTGACTGCTTCCGACGAGGAACGCCGGGGCATTTTAATGACAAGTTTGGGCAACGTTTGGGACGCGAACGAAACTTGGCTGGTGTTGATGGGAGGCGCTCTGTTTGGCGCATTTCCCCTCGCTTACGGCACGATTTTGACAGCGCTGTACATACCGATTTGCATGATGCTTTTTGGTTTGATATTTCGCGCTGTAGCCTTTGAATTTCGCGAGCATTCTAATCGCAAATTATTCTGGAATTATGCCTTTGGTGCTGGCAGTTTTTTAGCAGCTTTAGCTCAAGGATTTGCCCTCGGTGCGGTACTCGAAGGCATTGCGGTTGATGAAGCCGGTCACTTTGTGGGTACTACTTGGGATTGGCTGGATTGGCGATCGATCTTGGTTGCTTTGACGCTGATTCAAGGCTATGTTTTGATCGGATCAACCTATCTAATTATGAAAACGGAGGGCGAACTGCAAACAAATCACTATCGCACGGCTAAAATTGCGGCGGTGACGACTTTAATTGGAGCAGTTTTAATTACGATCGCCACTCCGATTTTTTACGAAAGCGCTAGAGCCAGGTTGTTCGAGAAACCGCTAGTTTATGTCTTTGCCACGATTCCTTTGCTGGGAGTGCTGTTGGTAGGACTGTTGCTGAAAAGTCTCGCCAGCAAAGAAGAACGCACGCCGTTTGTCTGGACGATCCTGATTTTTTTGCTTACTTTCATCGGCTTGGGATTGATTGTTTTTCCCTACATTATTCCCTCGCAAATCACGATTTACCAAGCCGCAGCTTCGCCCAGCGCCCTGGTATTTATGATTGTGTTTATGGGCGTTCTGCTCCCGATTATGATTTTTTACAACATCTACAATTATGTTGTATTTCGGGGTAAGGTTGTCGGCGGCCACTACGGGGAATAAAGCATAATACAACCGCAGATGCAGGCAAATATACGCAGATAGTATCAAGTTTATCTCCTGGTTTATCTGCGTATATTTGCGGTTAAAACTTACAAATTATTGTTTTCTGATACCATCACAACTTACGCAACCATACTATACATAACATAGCGCAAATAGTGCAGCATAGGGAAATGAACTGGTTGAGAATTAGCGATCGCACGTCATGCACTTTGAAATTTGAAATTTGATATTTGAGATTGCTCGCACGGATGAGTCCGGGACTTGCGATCGGGATGGGGAGCTTTTTTCAAAGATCCACGGATGAATCCAGCGGCTTGTGACCAACTTGCTTTTGGTCAAATAATAGTTGATAAACATTGAGAAAAAATTACAGTTAATTCTGTACGTAGCGAGGGTGCAGAGTTTGCGATCCCTATCTTTGTCAAATAATAAAATACAATGGAATGGAATGTTTTAATTTAACTGTTGTATAATATAGGGTCAACAAGTTATGGATGCGATCGCAAATTTGTCAGGTTATCAGATTACAGAGCAACTTTATGCAGGTACACGTACCCTAGTCTATCGAGGCATCCGTACCCGCGATCAATACCCAGTCGTCATCAAACTGCTGCGAAACGAATACCCCACCTTCAACGAGCTCGTCCAGTTTCGCAACCAATATACCATTGCCAAAAATCTCGACTTCCCTCACCTCGTCAAACCCCTGACGCTGGAAGTCTACCACAATAGCTATGCCCTAGTAATGGAGGACTTTGGCGGAGTCTCCCTATCTACTTATCTCAAAACAGCAACAAATCACACCCAACCATCTCAAACTTTACCTTTAGCAGAATTTCTCCAACTCGCCATACAACTAACAGATATTATTCACTATCTATACCAAAACCGAGTCATTCACAAAGATATTAAACCCGCTAATATTCTCATTAATCCAGACACCCAAGAAATTCAACTAATTGATTTTAGTATTGCATCGCTGCTACCACGAGAAACCCAAGAAATCCAGAACCCTAATATCTTAGAAGGAACATTAGCCTATCTCTCCCCCGAACAAACAGGACGGATGAATCGAGGCATTGACTATCGTAGTGACTTTTATTCCCTGGGTGTGACCTTTTATGAATTGTTAACAGGAAAATTGCCATTCATCTCTGATGACCCGATGAAATTGGTACATTGTCATCTCGCCAAACAGTCGATACAGATCCATAAAATAAATCCAGAAATCCCCATAATTTTATCGAATATTGTCAGTAAGCTGATGGCAAAAAATGCCGAAAAACGCTATCAAAGTGCATTAGGACTCAAGCAGGATTTAGAGATTTGTTTGGTTCAGTTACAAAAAACAGCCAATATAGAAGATTTTGAACTCGGAAAGCGAGATATTAGCGATCGCTTTACTATCCCCGAAAAGCTCTACGGTAGAGAAAAAGAGGTTGCTCAACTATTAGCTGCCTTTGAGCGAGTCAGCACAGGTAGCACCGAAATGATGCTAGTAGCAGGTTTTTCTGGAATAGGGAAAACCGCCGTTGTTAATGAAGTTCATAAACCAATTGTCCGTCAGCGCGGTTATTTTATCAAAGGCAAATACGATCAATTTCAACGCAACATTCCCTTCAGTGCCTTTGTGCAAGCCTTCCGCGACTTAATGGGTCAATTGCTATCAGAATCGGATACCCAACTGCAAACATGGAAAACCAAGATTTTAGCAGCCGTGGGAGACAACGGACAAGTCTTGATTGACGTGATTCCTGAGTTAGAACGTATAATTGGTGCTCAACTTCCTGCAACAGAATTGTCAGGAAGTGCCGCCCAAAATCGCTTTAATCTGCTAATGCAGAAATTTGTGCAAGTTTTCACTAGCAAAGAACATCCTTTAGTGATGTTTTTGGATGACTTGCAATGGGCGGATTCAGCTTCCCTGAATTTGCTACAGTTATTGATGATGGATACAGGGTATTTATTAGTATTGGGAGCATATCGAGATAATGAAGTTTCGCCAGTGCATCCATTTATCTTAACAGTCGATGAGATAGTTAAAACTGGGGCAACAGTGAATACGGTTACTTTGCAACCGTTAAGCGAACCGGATATGAATTTGTTGGTAGCAGATACGCTGAATAGCGAATCATCTCTTGCCCAACCTTTAACAACATTAGTCTATCAAAAAACTCAGGGAAATCCTTTCTTTGCCACTCAGTTTCTCAAAGCACTACATGACGAGCAGCTAATTAGCTTTAACTGGGATATTCGGCATTGGCAGTGTGATATTGCCCAAGTCAAAGCCTTAGCAATCACTGATGATGTCGTTGAATTCATGGCATTGCAATTGCAGAAGTTGCCGCCAGCAACTCAGGATGTTCTCAAATTAGCTGCTTGTATAGGATCGCAGTTTGATTTGAATACGTTAGTAATTGTCAGTGAGCAATCTGCTGGAGTGACGGCTACCGCTTTATGGAAAGCATTACAGGAAGGTTTGGTAATTCCTAGGAGCAAAATCTATAAGTTTTTTACAGAATTGGAGAGTGATGAAGTTCTCAAGGCTTCAGCTAATCCAACTTATCGATTTTTACACGATCGCGTCCAGCAAGCCGCATATTCGCTAATTCCCGATTCACATAAAAAAGCAACTCATATCAAAATCGGACAATTACTTCAGCAAAATTCCTCAGAAATAGAGCAAGAGGAAAAACTGTTTGATATTGTCGGGCATTTGAATTTAGGAATTGAGTTAATTATTCAACCGAGCGAACGAGAAGCCTTAGCTAAACTGAACTTAGAAGCCGGTTGTAAAGCCAGAAATTCTACCGCCTACACAGCAGCTAGAGTTTATCTGCAAACAGGCATTAATCTACTAACAGCCAACTGCTGGCAAAGGCAGTATGAATTAACCCTAAAACTCTATGTTTCTGCCGCTGAAGTCGCCTATTTGAATGCTGACTTTGATGGCATGGAACAGATTGCAGCACAAGTTTTAGAGAATGCACAGACAATCTTAGACAAAATCAAAATTTACGAAATTCAAATCGCTGCCCAGACAGCACAAAGCAAGTCACTAGAAGCCATTGCAGTAGCAAGAGATGCACTCTGGCAATTAGGGATTGAACTACCCACTACACCTGATGAAGCCTTGATTAGCCAAGCGCTACAAGCTGTGGCTAGCCAACTCCAAGGTAGACGGATTGAAGACCTAGCTAATCTGCCGATGATAACTGATGCCAAGGCTCAGGCTGCCATGCCACTGTTAGGAACGTTATATTCTCCCATCTTTCTGGGAATGCCCGGTTTGCTGCCCCTACTTAGCTGCAAGATGGTGAGTTTATCATTCTCCTTTGGGAATGCGCCAGCATCGACGGTGGGGTATGGCATTCACGGACTGGTGTTGTGTGCCTTTTTGGGAGAGGTGGAAACGGGGTATGCCTTTGGTAAATTGGCACTCTTATTGCTTGATAGGTTCAATGTCCGGGAATTCAAGTCCATGATTCAGAATCTATTTGGAGCCTTTATTCAGCATCGCAAAGAAGCAATGAGGGCAGTGATCCTGACGACGAAAGATAGCTATACGGCTGGCATGGAAACTGGCGATTTTCTAAGCGCTGGCTACAGCATGGTCACTTACAGCTATATGAACTTTTTCAGTGGAGTAGAACTGAGCAATTTGGAATCAGAAATAGCAAGTTACAGCGCCGCCTTGGCTCAGGTAAAGCAATATTCGGCTCAGATTTATGTAGATATGGTGCGGCAGACGGTGAATAACTTAAAGGAAGTCGAGATTCTGTCGGATTGCTTAATCGGCCTGGCCTACGATGAAACAGTGATGATGCCCAAGCATAATCAGGATTATGAATTCACTGCCATCGCCGAGGTTTATATCTACAAACTGTTGCTTGCTTACTGCTTTGGTAACTACAAAGAGGCGAGCAATTACGTTAGCCAAGCCCAGCCCTATTTGATAGCAGTACCAGGATGTATTTTTATTCCCATTTTCCATTTCTATGCAGCCCTGACACACCTAGCACTTTTCCCCACACAACCAGAAATTGAGCAAGCTGAAACTCTTACTCAGATCGAAACCCATCAAACGACTCTGCACGAGTGGGCGCAAAATGCTCCCATGAATCATCTGCATAAGTGGTATTTAGTTGAAGCAGAAAGGCAGCGGGTTTTGGGTTATAAGGCAGATGCACTGGAAATGTACGATCGCGCGATCTCCCTCGCTAAAGAAAATCTCTTCCTCAACGAAGAAGCCCTCGCCAACGAACTGGCAGCCAAATTCTACTTAGAATGGGGCAAAGAAAAAGTAGCTCAAGCCTACATGATTGAAGCATATTATTGTTATGCCCGATGGGGAGCTAAAGCTAAAATTGACGATTTGGAAAAACGTTATCCTCGTCTACTCGGTATTATTCTTCAGCAAGCTCAAGCCTTTAATTCCTTAAAGGAAACGATCGCCCGCGGCACAATTACTTATAATACCAACTCTTCTAGCAGCAACTCTGAATTTCTCGATTTGCCTACTCTGATCAAAGCCTCTCAAGCCATTTCTGGGGAGATTGAACTAGATAAACTCCTGACTACTCTCCTAAAAATAGCGATCGCGAATGCTGGCGCCACTAAGTGTGTCTTATTGCTCAAACAAAAAGAGTATTTACAGGTAGCGGCTCTTGTAGCAGAGGGACAGGAACCTGAGCTATTACCATCAATACCTCTAGAATCAAGTCAGGATGTAGCAATTAGTTTGGTTAACACTGTCAAGCGTAGTTTGAAACCTTTGGTAATAGCTGATGCTAGGGTGAGTTCCCAGATTGCGAGCGATCGCTATATTGAACAGCACCAGCCGATCAGTGTTCTTTGTATGCCCATTCTTAATCAAGGGCAGTTGATAGGAGTTTTATACCTGGAAAATAACCTGACGGTTGGGGCATTTACGAGCGATCGCATTGAAGTGCTAAATTTGCTGGCTTCTCAAGCTGCTATTTCCTTAGAAAATGCCCGTTTGTATCAAGAATCTCAACAAGCATTTACCGATCTCAAACAAGCACAAATAAAAATAGTTCAAAGCGAAAAGATGTCAGCTTTGGGCAACTTAGTAGCTGGGGTGGCTCACGAAATTAATAATCCCGTTGGTTTTCTGGTGGGTAATATTCAACCCGCCTTAGATTATATCAAAGATTTGTTTGGATTGCTCGATTTGTATGAACAAAAATATCCGCAACTCGATCCAGAGATTCAAGAAGAAATCGAGAACATCGATCTGGAATACATCCGGGAAGATTTACCGAAATTAGTAGATTCGATGCGGGAAGGCGTAAAGCGGATTCGGGATATTAGTACAAGTCTACGAACCTTCTCCCGTGCGGATACTAACTATCCCGTAGCTTGTAATATCCACGATGGCATCGATAGCACCATTATGATCCTGAAACATCGCCTTAAGGCTAACGATACTCGTCCAGAAATCAAAGTGATTAGGGAATATGGGAATTTGCCCCCAGTGGAGTGTTATGCCGGACAGTTGAATCAAGTATTTATGAATTTGTTAGGTAATGCGATCGATGCTTTGGATGAATCAAATCAAGGACAACCTTATGCAGAAATTGTCAATGAAATCACCATTAAAACCGACATTAATCGGGACAAAAAACAAGCGATAATTTGCATTAAAGATAACGGTGTGGGCATGAGTGAAGCCGTGCGAGAGAAGATTTTTGATGAGTTATTTACTACCAAGGAAGTAGGGAAAGGGACGGGGTTGGGACTGCCGATCGCACGGCAAATTGTAGTTGAGAAACACGGCGGTACAATAGAAGTAAATTCTGTATTGAGAGAAGGGACGGAGTTTACAATTTTATTGCCGATGAAAGGATAAGACTATCTTGATAGAGCGCCATCTTTCTCTTCAAAATTGAAAAAGAATAAAAGCGGTAGAGTCTGTCTGCTGGGGATTTCGTAGTTCTATTTTCCTCAGACTCGACCAATAAAAGTGTATACTTAGTGACAAGAGTCAATGTCTAACATGGAGTAATCCAGGGGAGTACCGCAGTGGATTTGACAAACCGAATTTCAGGATATCATCTGGGTGAGCAATTATACTGCGGTTCGAGAACCCTAGTTTATCGAGCCATCCGAGAAACAGATCGGCTTCCAGTTGTCATTAAACTATTAAATCGAGACTATCCCAGCTTCAGCGAACTGCTGCAATTCCGCAACCAGTATACCATCGCCAAAAATCTACCTCTGCCGGGAGTCGTTAAACCCTACAATTTAGAGTCCTATCACCACAGCTATGCCCTAGTAATGGAGGATTTTGGCGGCATTTCTCTGCGAGAATATGCCCAAGAACGCAAGCTGACTCTAGCAGAAATATTGGCAATTGCCATTCAAATAACTGACATTCTCCAGGGACTCTATCGGCATCGAGTCATCCACAAAGATATTAAGCCAGCTAACGTCCTCATACATCCCGAAACCAAACAAGTCAAACTGATTGACTTTAGCATCGCTTCCCTACTGCCGAGAGAAACTCAAGAAATTCAAAATCCCAACGTTTTAGAAGGAACCCTCGCCTATATTTCTCCCGAACAAACCGGACGAATGAACCGAGGCATTGACTACCGCACCGACTTTTATTCTCTGGGAGCCACATTTTACGAATTGCTGACAGGAAAACTGCCATTTGAATGTGACGATCCGATGGAGTTGGTTCACTGCCATATTGCCAAACAACCTCCTGCAATAAACAGCAAAGAAATCCCGCAGGTGATTTCGGATATTGTCATGAAACTGATGGCAAAAAATGCCGAAAAACGCTATCAAAGTGCCTTGGGATTGAAACATGACTTAGAACGGTGTTTGCAGCAGTGCCAAGAAACTGGAAAGATTGAAACTTTTGAGTTACGAACGCGGGATATATGCGAGCGCTTCCTAATTCCTGAAAAGCTTTATGGTCGAGAAACAGAAGTACAAACCCTGTTGAATGCCTTCGATCGCGTGGCAAATGGCACATCCGAATTAATGCTGGTCGCTGGGTTCTCCGGGATTGGAAAAACGGCTGTAGTAAACGAGGTGCATAAACCCATTGTCCGGCAGCGCGGCTATTTCATCAAAGGCAAATTCGACCAGTTCAACCGCAACATTCCCTTCTCGGCATTTGTCCAGGCATTCCGCGATTTTATGGCACAATTACTGAGTGAAAGTGATGCCAAAATCCAAGAATGGAAAACTCAAATTCTCGAAGCACTCGGTGACAACGGACAAGTCATTATTGAAGTCATTCCCGAACTAGAACGGATTATTGGCTCACAACCCCCAGCCCCTGAATTATCCGGGATTGCTGCTCAAAATCTCTTTAATTTGCTCTTCCACAAATTCATTGCTGTCTTCACCACAAAAGAGCATCCATTGGTGATATTTTTGGATGACTTACAATGGGCGGATTCGGCATCGCTGAAGTTAATGCAATTGCTCGTCAATGAGTCGCAATTGGGTTATCTGTTGCTGCTGGGAGCCTATCGGGACAATGAAGTATCAACAACCCATCCGCTGATGTTGACCTTAGATGAAGTGAGGAAGGCAGGAACAACCCTCAACACCATAACATTAGCACCGCTTGACCAAATCAGTTTGAATCAATTGGTAGCCGATACGCTAGTTTGCGCTCCTAACTTGGCACAACCGCTGACAGAATTGGTAGCTCGAAAAACTGAAGGCAACCCATTTTTTGCCACGCAGTTTCTTAAAGTGTTGTATCAGGATGAATTGATTAGTTTTGATCTTAAAGAAGGACATTGGCAGTGCGATATTAGTAAAATCAGAGAGGCAGCACTGACCGATAATGTAGTGGAATTCATGGCGCAGCAGTTGCAGAAATTGCCCAGAGAAACTCAGTCAGCTTTAAAATTAGCCGCTTGCATTGGCAACCAGTTTGACTTAGCAACATTGGCAATTGTTTCAGAGAGTTCTGAGACGGAAAGCGCAACCGCATTATGGAAAGCTTTACAAGAAGGTTTAGTTTTGCCCCAAAGTGAAGTTTATAAGTTTTATGTAGGAATAGAACAGACTATTTCTCAACCGATTTCTCAAACCGTTGCCTATCGCTTCTTGCACGATCGCGTCCAGCAGGCCGCTTATTCTCTCATTCCTGATGACAAAAAGCAAGCCACTCATCTCCAAATTGGACAGTTGTTACTACAAAATTCCTCAGACATAGAGCAGGATGAAAAAATATTTGAGATTGTCAGACACTTAAATCAGGGTAAAGATTTAATCGCTCAACCAAGCAATCGCCAAGAATTAGCCGAATTAAACCTAGTGACAGGGCGGAAAGCCAAAACTTCTAACGCTTATGCGGCCGCAACGGTCTATTTACAAACGGCGATGGGGTTACTGACAACAGACTGTTGGCAAAATCAGTATGACTTGACCTTAAATATTTACATCGCTACGGCAGAAGCTGAATATTTAAACCTTAACTTTGAGGAATCTTTAAAGTTAGCTGAATTGGCGCTGACAGCAGTCAAGAGTTTACTCGAAAAAGTGAGAATTTATGAATTACAAATGCAAATTCATATTGCTCAGCAAATAGAAATGCTTGCGGCAGTAGAGATTGGGTTAGAAGTGTTAGAAAAACTCTCAATCTCTTTACTAACAATTGACTTGGAAAAGGATTTAATAATTGATTTACCAAATCTTGACGATTTAGATAATTTGCCACTTATGACAGATCCATATAAGCTGGCAGCCATGCAAATTTTAAGAACACTCTGTACTCCTGTATTTGTAGCAAGGCCAGAGATTTTTCCGCAATTAATCATCACCATGATTAATTTGTGTCTTAAATATGGAGATTCAGCACTATCATCTTTTGCCTATGGTTTTTACGGTTTATTATTAGTAGGATTAGGTCAATTAGATCGAGGTTATCATGCAGGTTTAATTGCCTTAAACTTATTAGATAAGTTCAACGCTAAAGAGCTAAAAGCCCAAGTTTATAACTTGTTTAATGGCAATATTCGCACTTGGAAAGAACCAGCAAAAAATAGTGTGGAACCTTTGCGAGAAGGACTACAAGCAGGGCTAGAAGTAGGTGATTTTGAATGGGGTGGATATTGTGCTGCAAATTTGTGTAGTTACTTATTTTTTACGGAAGATAACTTAGAATCAGCCATCCAGCAACAAGAATTTTATGGTGATTTTTGTATTAACTTTAAACAAGAAAGTTCTACGCATTTCTCGCAAGTATGGCGACAATTAGGTTTGAATTTACAGGGTCAAGCCGCAGATCCCCTATTATTGATCGGTAAAAGCTTTGATGAAGAGAAAACTTTGCCCCGAATTATTGCTGCTAAATCGGGAATAGTTTTATTTATGTTTTATCTGGCTAAAACTATTCTAGGTTACTTGTTGGGCGATAGTAGCCAAGCCTTAAAAAATGTGAGTCTAGCACAGGAGCAATCCGGCTCGGCTTTTGGTTTTATGCAAGTCATAATTCTGAATTTTTACCATTCGCTAACATTGTTAAATCGCTATACTGAAGTCACGGTAGATGAACAAAGAAGCTACTTGGAACAAGTCAATGTTAATCAGGAAAAAATGAAATTTTGGGCAGAAAATACACCAGAAATAAATCGGTATAGATATGAATTAATTGAAGCGGAAAAGGCTAGGGTATTAGGGATTAATTGGCAAGCATTAGAGTTATACGATCGCGCCATCCAACTAGCCAAAGAAAACAAATATCTCCAAGAAGAAGCGATCGCCCACGAATTAGCTGCCAAGTTCTACCTTGACTCGGGCAAAGAAAAAGTCGCCGCCAGCTATATGCAGGAGGCGTATTACTGTTATGCCCGTTGGGGAGCTAAAGCCAAAATAGAAGACCTAGAACAACGCTATCCCCAATTACTTCAACCTATCCTGAATCAGCCCAAACTTAGCTTTAATCCCTTAGAGACGCTGGGAACGATTAGCCACTCTTCGCAGACTTCCAGTAACAGCAGCACGAGTATTTCCGATGCCCTTGATTTCGCATCAATTGTGCAAGCGGCTCAAGCTTTATCCAGTAAAATTCAGATTGATGAATTGCTCAGCACTCTCAATCAAATTATTTTGAAAACTTCAGGGGCAGAAACTTGTGCTTTGCTACTCCCCCATCAGGATGAATGGCAAATCCGGGCAATAACTCACATCCATCCAGATAACGAGTTACCCACAACCTTACTGCAAACCCAGCCTATAGATGGCTCGGTGGTGATTCCACTCAAGCTGGTTTATTATGTCAAACACACCCTGGAAACTGTGGTTATTGAAGGTGGCAAGACCGATATTCCGGGTTTAATGAATGACTGTACGCTCCAGTATCACTCTCAGAGTATGCTATGTACTCCGATTCTCGATCGCGGGAACTTAGTTGCGATACTTTATCTCGAACATCGATCGACAAAAGGAGTGTTTACTCGCGATCGTCTCCTCATCCTCAACTTCCTCTGCACTCAGGCTGCCATTTCCTTAGAAAATGCGCGATTGTATCAGCAAGCGCAGGACTATGCCCACCAGGTGGAACAATCACAACTGCAATTAGTGCAGAGCGAAAAAATGTCGGCGTTGGGGAATTTAGTGGCCGGGGTTGCCCATGAAATTAATAATCCAGTCGGATTTATTTCTGGTAATATTCATGAAGCGATCGCCGCCGTCAAAGATATTACAGAATACTTACAACTCTATAAAGAAAAATTTCCCAGTCCGGGTGAGGAGATTGAAGAAAAAGCTGAAGAGAGCGATATCGAATATCTCTTAGAAGATTTACCCAAAATGTTGAAATCGATGCAAATCGGGTGCGATCGCATTCAAGGTATCAGCACCAGTCTTCGTACCTTCTCTCGCGCCGACAAAGATTACAAAGTTCCTTTCAATATTCATGACGGAATTAACAGTACGATTTTGATTCTCAAACACAGATTGAAAGCGAACGAACAGCGTCCAGCGATTGAAGTTGTGAAAGAGTACGGGAACTTGCCCTCAGTTGATTGCTTCCCCGGACAATTAAATCAGGTGTTTATGAATATCTTAGCCAATGCCATTGATGCACTGGAAGAATCTAATCTGGAACCGAGTTTAGAGAAGATTAAAGCCCCAGCTCATTGCATCACGATTCGGACAGAAATAAAGTCTAAGGAGTGGGTGACGATTCGCATTTCTGACAACGGGCCAGGGATATCAGATGAGATAAAAGCGAATATTTTTGATCACTTATTTACAACTAAAGGTGTCGGTAAAGGCACAGGGTTGGGTTTGGCGATCGCACGGCAGATTGTAGTTGAGAAACACGGCGGTACAATCGAGGTAAATTCTGTATTGGGAGAAGGGACGGAGTTTGCGATCTCATTGCCTACAAACGGATGAAGTTAATTATGCGATCGCCGCCTTTAACCCTTACAAATAGAGGGGTCACTTAATTTTTAACAGTCAATATTTGAGATGAGGAGATCCAAAATGAATGCAGGTATAGATTTAACCACACCAATTGCCGGATACCGTCTAATCGAGCAACTTTACACAGGTTCTAAAACCCTGGTTTATCGAGCCCTTCGAGAAATTGATCGGCTTCCAGTTGTCATTAAACTATTAAATAGAGACTATCCCCGTTTCAGCGAACTGCTGCAATTCCGCAACCAGTATACCATCGCCAAAAATCTACGTCTGCCGGGAGTAGTTGAACCTTACAGTCTGGAATCCTACCGTAACAGCTATGCCCTAGTGATGGAGGATTTTGGCGGCATTTCTCTACGGCAATACACCCAAGATCTATGCCAAAGACGGCTCGGTGAAACACCTAGGCGGACTTTAGCAGAAATATTGGAAATTGCCATTCAAATAACTGACATCCTTGACGGACTGTACCGAAACCGAGTCATCCACAAAGATATTAAGCCAGCTAATGTCCTCATACATCCGGAAACTAAACAAGTCAAACTAATTGACTTTAGCATCGCTTCCCTACTGCCGAAAGAAACTCAAGAAATTCAAAATCCCAACGTTTTAGAAGGAACCCTCGCCTATATTTCTCCCGAACAAACTGGACGAATGAACCGAGGCATAGACTACCGCACCGACTTTTATTCTTTGGGAGCAACATTTTACGAACTGCTGACAGGAAAACTGCCATTTGAATGTGAAGATCCGATGGAGTTGGTTCACTGCCATATTGCCAAACAACCTCCTTCAATAAACAGCCAAGAAATCCCGCAGGTGGTTTCGGATCTGGTGATGAAGCTAATGGCAAAAAATGCCGAAAAGCGCTATCAAAGTGCCTTGGGATTGAAGCAGGACTTAGAACGGTGTTTGCAGCAGTACCAAGAGACTGGAAAAATTGAAACTTTTGAGTTAGGAACGCGGGATGTATGCGATCGCTTCCTCATCCCCGACAAACTCTATGGACGAGAAAACGAAGTAAAAACGCTCATACAAGCCTTTGAAAGAGTCAGCGAAGGTGGAACAGAAATGATGCTCGTTGCGGGTTTTTCAGGAATTGGAAAAACCGCAGTGGTCAACGAAGTTCATAAACCCATTGTGCGGGAACGAGGTTATTTTATTAAAGGGAAATATGACCAATTTCAGCGCAACATTCCCTTTAGCGCCTTTGTGCAAGCATTCCGCGATTTAATGGGGCAATTGCTATCCGAATCAGATGGGAAATTAGAAACATGGAAAAGCCAGATATTAACCGCATTAGGAGACAACGGACAAGTCTTAATTGACGTAATTCCTGAGTTAGAAAATATTATCGGTAAACAGCGAGCCGCCCTTGAATTATCAGGAACAGCCGCCCAAAATCGATTTAATCTCCTGTTTCAAAAATTTGTGCAAGTCTTTACCAGTAAAGAACATCCGTTAGTCATGTTTTTAGATGACTTGCAATGGGCAGATTCCGCATCACTGAACTTGCTTAAATTATTGATGCAAGATGCTGGGTATTTATTAATATTAGGTGCTTATCGAGATAATGAAGTCTCCCCCGTACATCCATTCATTTTAACAGTCGATGAAATCGTGAAAACTGGGGCAACGGTGAATACAATTACTTTACCACCGTTAAGGGAACCTGATATGAATCAGTTAGTGGCAGATACACTGAATTGTGAATCATCCCTAGCCGAGCCTTTAACAAAATTGATCTATCAAAAAACTCAAGGTAATCCTTTTTTTGCGACCCAGTTTCTCAAAGCATTACATGATGACAAGTTAATTAGCTTTGATTGCGAGATTCAATATTGGCAATGCGATATTGCCCAAGTGAAGGCCTTAGCAATTACGGATAATGTGGTTGAATTCATGGCATTGCAATTACAGAAATTGCCCAGACAAACTCAGGATAGTCTCAAACTAGCGGCTTGTATTGGGGCGCAGTTTGATTTGAATACCTTAGCAATTGTCAGTGAGAAATCAGCCGACAGTAGCGCCACAACTTTATGGAAAGCCTTGCAAGAAGGTTTGGTAATTCCTACTACCGAAATTTATAAGTTCTATACCCAATCTGATAGTGAAGAAGTTTTCAATGATTCCGCCAATCCGACTTATCGATTTTTACACGATCGCGTCCAACAAGCGGCTTATTCATTGATTCCTGACGAGCAAAAACAGCAGACCCATTACCATATTGGGCAACTACTCCAACAAAATTTATCAGAAATAGAAAAAGAGGAAAAGCTGTTTGATATTGTCGGGCATTTGAATTTAGGAATTGATTTCATGACTCAAGCTGAGGAACGGGAAGCCTTAGCCAGATTAAACTTAGCAGCCGGACAGAAAGCCAGAAATTCTACAGCCTATGCAGGCGCCAGAAGTTTTGTGAAAATAGGGCTGGAGTTACTCACAGAAAACTGTTGGCAAACTCAGTATGAATTAACCCTGAATCTTTATGTGGCTGCGACTGAAATTGCCTACTTAAATGCGGATTTTAATGGCATGGAAGAAATGGCCGCCCAGGTTTTGCGCTCGGCCAAAACAATACTAGATAAAGTCAAGATATTTGAGATTCAAATCAACGCACTGACAACTCAGAGTCAGATGTTAGAAGCGATCGCGATCGGCACTAATGCCCTAGCACAATTGGGGATTGAACTCCCCTATGAAACTGACGAAGCCTTGACACGCATTGCATTACAAAACCTTGCCAACCAACTGGAGGGCAAACAGATTGAGGAACTGGTTAACCTTCCCGTGATGAGCGATCCTCGGACAATCGCGGCGATGCAATTGTTAGGCATCTTGTTTCCGGCTATTTTTATGGGAAATCCTGCTTTGCAGCCTCTGCTTTGTGCCACAATGGTCAGCCTATCACTTCAATTTGGCAATGCACCCGCATCAACAATCGGGTATGTGGGTTATGGCATTGTGCTGTCTGGTTCTTTTTTAGAAGTAGAAAAAGGTTATCGCTTTGGGCGAGTAGCACTCAGCTTACTCAATCAGTTGAATTGGCCAGAATTTAAATGTATCACTTTACTTTGGTTTGGCTGTTTTATTCAGCATCGTCAAGAACCACTGAGGGCAGCAATCCCAACGGCGAAAGAAGGCTATTTAGTCGGAATGGAAACAGGTGATTTTCTCAATGCTGGCTACTGCGTCAGTAGTTATTTATATAATAATTTTTTTTCGGGAGTAGAGCTTGATGATTGGCACGCAGAAATAGAAAATTACTGTGTTGTCTTAGCGACTGTGAAGCAATATTCTCCTCTGGTTTACGTGAAGATGGCACAACAGGCGGTGCATAACTTGAGGGAAATTGTCAATCAACCGGATTTGTTAATCGGTCAGGCTTATGATGAAACTGTGATGTTTCCTCAGCACAGTCAGAATAGTGAGCTTACTGCACTCGCTCTTGCCTATAACTACAAATTAATGCTTGCCTATCTCTTTGGCAACTACACCAACGCCCTAGACTACATTGCCCAAGCAAGCCTCTATTTGAGGGTAGCGGCAGCAATGATTCATACTCCCGTTTTCCATTTCTATGCCGGGTTAACCTACTTGGCACTCTGCTCTACGCAGTCAGAAATTGAGCAAGCGAACACTCTCGCTTTGGCAGAAACCCATCAAACTACTCTGGCTCAATGGGCGCACGATGCACCGATGAATTACCAACATAAAGTTGACTTAATAGAGGCAGAAAAATGCCGGGTTTTAGGCAAGAAGTATGAAGCTGGAGATTGGTACGATCGCGCCATTTCAGAAGCCAAAGAAAATGGTTATATCCAAGAAGAAGGTTTAGCAAACGAACTAGCTGCCAAATTCTACTTAGATTGGGGGAAAGAAAAAGTTGCACAATCTTACATGATTGAGGCGTATTACTGTTATTCCCGTTGGGGTGCAAAGGCTAAAGTAGCTTATTTAGAACAACACTATCCACAACTACTGAAAGCTATTGTCCAACCTGCTAAGTTGGCCATCACATCTGGGACAACCATCAACCCAACCTGGATGGGAAGCCTAACTAGCGTCAGTAGTAGCGAGAATTTATGGTTAGATTTTCCAGCAGTAATGATGGCGGCACAAGCCATTTCACAAGAAATTGAATTAGAAAAAATGTTAGCCACTTTGATGCAGATTACGCTGGCGAATGGGGGAGCACAAATCGGTTGTTTAGTGCTTCTCCAAGACCGACAATGGTTAGTCGTCGCTCAAGCCTCAGAAAAGCAGACAAAAATATTAGAAATTCCTCTGGAACAATATCAGGAAATTCCTCAGAGTTTGATTTATGCGGTGGCACGAACTCAAGCGACGGCTGTTTTTGACAACTTAAGTACAGCCGACCAATTTGCAGGAGATCGCTATATTATCGCTCATCAACCTAAATCAGTTTTATGTACTCCCATTATTCGGCAAGGAAAACTCGTCGGTATGGTGTACTTAGAAAATAACTTAACAGTGGGAGCATTTACTAATGAGCGAGTAGAAATTCTCCAGATGCTCGCAGCTCAAGCGGCGAACTCTATTGATAATGCTCGTTTATATAAACAAATAGAGAAATATTCCCAAAGCTTAGAAGCAGAAGTAGCGCAAAAAACCGAAGATTTAAGGCAAAAAGCTTTTGATTTAGAGCAAGCATTTAAAAACTTACAACAAACCCAAGCACAATTAATTCAGAGCGAAAAAATGTCATCTCTGGGTCAACTGGTAGCTGGGATTGCTCACGAAATCAACAATCCAGTAACATTTATTCGTAGTAATGTTGCACATATAGAGGATTATGTCAAAGATTTGCTTATTTTAGTTGATATTTATCAACAAGAGTATCCTCAACCTAGTAAAGCAATTCAATCGAAAATAGAAGAAATGGATTTAGAATTTATATGGAAAGATTTAATTAAGATTATGCAATCTATGAAAGCAGGGAGCGATCGCATTAGCAAAATCATCCTGAGTTTGCGTAACTTTTCCCGCTTAGATGAAGCCGACATGAAAGCAGTCGATTTACATACCGGAATTGAAAGCACTTTGCTAATTTTACAAAATCGCTTAAGACTGAGCGATGGCAAATCAGAAATACAAGTTATTAAAGAGTATGGAAATCTGCCCCATGTCATTTGTTATGCTAGTGAGATCAATCAAGTATTTCTGAGTATTATCAGTAACGCTGTTGATGCTCTTCAATCAATTAATCAAACAGAAAAAAGTCCTGTAATCACGATTCAGACTGAAGTCATTGAAAAAGACAGGGTGAGAATTAAAATCACTGATAATGGTGCTGGTATTCCGGCGAATATTCAATCCCGAATATTCGATCCATTTTTTACCACTAAACCAGTTGGTAGCGGTACAGGTTTGGGTTTATCTGTTAGCTATGGTATTGTCAAAAAACATGGGGGTAAATTAACCTGTAATTCTAGAGTAGGATATGGTACAGAGTTAGCGATCGAGATTCCCATCAGCTATATTAGAGCCTAAAGAAGCTTCTTTCTGCTACGCCTGTTTGCAGGTCAAACAAAAGATATGCGATTATTTATTTACAACTAAAGGTGTGGGAAAAGGCACGGGTTTAGGATTGGCGATCGCACGGCAGATTGTAGTTGAGAAACACGGCGGTATGCTAGAGGTCAGCTCAACTTTAGGTCGCGGTACACAATTTACAATTTTACTGCCATGTCGATCGTTACCTTGGTAATTTATTGCCAATTTTTGGATTTTTCTTGAAACTTGAAAGTTTTTACACCCCACTTTACAATTTATAGTGACCGAATAACTTCTTCCCCAGTGTTGATACTTCCGTCACACTAATTCATAAAGGAATCTCGATCGCAAATTCCGTACCTTCTCCTACAGTGGAACGGCAGCTCAAGGCTCCGGCGTGTTTTTCCGCGACAATTCGGTAACTGATGGCTAACCCTAAACCAGTACCTTTTCCCATCGGTTTTGTCGTGAAAAACGGGTCAAATAATCTGCTCCGCACGTCTTCTGTCATGCCGATCGCATTATCGGAAATGCGGATGCAAATACTATTTTCGTTCAGGGCTTCTGTGCGAATGCTAATAGTTGGTTTCCAATCGTCGCCGCCGGCTGCCGCTCGCCTTTTTTGGTTGCAAGCATCTTCCAATGCGTCAATACTGTTGCTAAGCAGGTTCATAAATACCTGATTTAGCTGACCTGCATAACATTCAATTAAAGGGATTTTACCATAATCTTTGATTACTTGAATTTCGGGATAGTCGCCTCTGGCGCGCAGTTTGTTGTGTAAAATTAGGAGCGTGTTGTCTATGCCTTCATGAACGTTGGTAGGCTTTTTTACCGAGTCGTCTAAACGCGAGAAATTTCGCAAGCTCAGAACTATTTCACGAATGCGATCGGCTCCCATTTTCATTGAAGATAATATTTTTAGTAAATCTTCTCTCAGAAATTCTAAATCGATATTGTCAATACATTCTTGAACTTCTACCACGGGCTGAGGATAGTGTTTTTGGTAAAGTTCCACAAGCTGCAACAAGTCTCGGATATATTGGCTGGCGTAGGAAATATTGCCGTAGATAAAACTGACAGGGTTATTAATTTCGTGAGCTACTCCAGCTACCATTTGACCGAGACTTGACATTTTTTCAGTATGAATTAGGTGAGCTTGAGTTTCTCGGAGTTCTTTGAGAGCGATTTCTAGCTGCTGGGCTCTGTTGTTGGCGATCGCCTCGGAGAGCCGCAAAGCATCCTCCGCTGCTTTGCGCTCTGTTATGTCAAAAATGGCGCCGTTGAGGGATAAAACTTTACCGTCTGCATTGAAAAGGGGTTGACCTTTCTCTGCAACCCACCGCACATTTCCGTCGCAGTGAATTAGGCGATATTCGATGATGTAAGGTTGTTTTGTCTTAATAGCTTGAGCGATAATTGTCTCGATATGCTCAACGTCATCGGGATGAACTATACTCGGAAAAGCCTGCACCGGTTTTTGCATAAAGTTAGCGGCAGGATAGCCGGAAATAGCTTCTATGCCACTGCTGATAAAAGTTAGGCTCGATCGCCCAGCAGCACTGCACCGATAAACCGCACCGGGAATGTTAGAAACTAATGACCTAAATTCTTCTTCTCTTTCTCGCAAAGCTGCCTCAATCCGCTTACGTTCGCTAATGTCGCGAGCAAACGCGCACTGATATTCTTTGCCGTTAAATTCCAAATGGTTGATCGTGATTTCTACGGGAAAAATGCGACCGTACTTAGTGAGGTGGTGAACTTCAATATTAACCGAACCGCAGCGTTTTAAGACTTTCCAGTGCAAACTCCAAGCAGTTTGGGGAAAATCTGGATTGATGTCGTGCACTGTCATCGAGAGCAATTCAGCGGTAGAATATCCCAATGAAGAGCAAGCAGCGTCATTGACGTACAAAAATTTACCATCGGGCCCGATCCAGAATATCGCATCTGCCGATCGGTCGATCGCAAATTGAGTCAGTTGCAACTTTTCCTCAACCCGGTGGCGATCGGCAATTTCTTTTTCTAACTGTTCGTTAAGCGAATTGAGAGCTAAAGCGCGATCGACAATAGTATCTGAAGGGTAAAAATTGAGCGCTTGTTTTGCCAATTCTCCTTTCTGGATATCATGCTGGTGCTGATTGTCTTCTACCTGTTTTAACGACTGTTGTTGAAATTTTTCTTTTTGATTGAAACCAGACTCGGCAAGTGCTTTCGGCATGAGGGCGAGGGCGGTTGCGGCTAAAAGCCAAGAAATCAAAGCACTTGCAGCTTTGAGAGTTACCGACAGCCAATATATGGAATGCCAAAGCGTCCAAACTTCCGTCAATTTAGCAGCGCCCCAGGCAAAAAAAACAACGGCAAACACCCGGAAAATCTTGCGGTGAGAACCTTGGCGGGTAAAATAAACTAAAGAGAGGGCGATCGAGCAATAAGCCAGTGCCGTCAGCGAGTCAAAAACAGCGTACAATCGCAACTCCGGCACCACGTTGCAGGCGAGTGTAGAAGATACAGCAAGTGTGGAAAAAAAAATTGTTAATTGTTCTTGCATAAAGTTCAAGAAAAAAATTATCTGTACCAATGCAAATCAGATCAAATCTAATTATTTGATTTCGGCTAGTGAAATATTTACATAATTATATACTTTTTTCATTTTTTATGAAACAGCCATTTTTTCAGGAAATGTCAAAACTATCGAGGTTGGGCCCTGGGAACCAAGCTTTGCCCAAGCATGAGCAATAGTGAGCCTCACGGCTAGCAACGCTTACCTTGCTCCCTGTGACGGAATACATAGGTTCGCGTACTGATTGCTTCAGAAACATTTAAATTGTTAATGATCGCTATTAAATTTTCTTTTAGATTACTTAAGCAGTGAGCCAGGGGTTTTTAACCCCTGGCTCACAGATGGACTAGCAGACTTTTAAGGGAGAGAAAATCTCAAATTTTCCCCTGGAAATCCACAATTAAGCGCCGCCCAGGGCCCAATGCACCAAAGTCCGAACTCCAAAACCGGTAGCCCCAGGGCCATTGTAGCCATTTTCTTTGTCAGTCCAAACCGGGCCGGCAATATCTAAATGCGCCCATGCAGTATCCTTTACAAACTGCTTCAAAAATAGCGCCGCCGTAATCGAACCGCCGGGACGTGGGCCAGTATTTTTCATGTCGGCGTGCAATGCTTTCAAGCCCTCAAAATATTTTTCTTCCATCGGCATTCGCCAAAATTTTTCGCCTGCCAATTCTGAGGCGGCGACTATTTCGGCGGCGACGCTATCTTGAGGACTCCACAAACCAGCGATATCGTCGCCCAAAGCAATTACGCAGGCCCCGGTTAGAGTTGCTAAATCGACAATTGCGTCAACTCCCAATTTATCAGCAAATACCAAAGCATCAGCCAAGGTTAAACGACCTTCAGCGTCGGTATTGTTGACTTCAATTGTTTTGCCGTTGGAAGCTGTAAGAATGTCTCCTGGGCGCATGGCGCGACCGCTGATCATGTTTTCAGTGACGGCGCTGATAAAGTGAACTTCCACATCTGGTTTGATGTGTCCGATCGCCTTTGCCGCACCCAAAGTAGCCGCAGCGCCGCCCATATCTATTTTCATCATTTCAATGCCGCTGCCCGCACCTTTGATGTTCAAACCACCAGAATCAAAGGTCAATCCTTTGCCGACTATTGCTATTTTGCGGCGCGGTGTGCCTTCTGGTTTGTAAGTTAAATGGATGAATTTAGGTGGTAAATCAGATGCTAGGGCAACGCCGAGAAAGGCTCCCATGCCGAGTTTTTCGCAGTCTTCCCGCTCCAATATTTCTAATTCTAAACCGCATTCGGCAGCTAGACTTTGAGCAGTTTCTGCCATTGTAATCGGAGTGACAAAATTTGCCGGCGCTGCGACTAATTCCCGTGCTAAAATGACTCCGGCAGTGATTTGGCGGGCGCGGGCGATCGCACTTTCGGTACCAGCAAAACCGAGCAAATGAATTTGTTCGAGTTGCGGGCTTTTATCTTCCTGTTCCGATTTGAAACGGGTGTCTTGATTCAGGGAGAGTTCTACACCTTCGGCGATGGCGCTTGCTGTAGAATCCGGCGCGTTTTTCCACACCGGAAAGCTAATTCCGAGGGTTTTGCATTTCTCTTTTTTGGCTAACTTGGCGCAAGCGCCCGCAGCTTGGCGCACGGTGTCTAACTTTAAGTCCTCTGTTTTGCCCAAACCCACGATCGCAATTTTGCGAATGGGATTATTGCCGCCGACGCGGGTGATGGCGCTCGTACCCACTTTGCCCTTAAAATCTACTTCCAGTAGCAGCTCTTTCAAAGTGCCTGCAAGCTTTTCATCTAATTGTGCCAGCTCGCCGGTGAGTTCCAAGCCGTCCTCAAATAGACCAATTGCCAGGGCGTCTCCGGTCCAAACAGAGCGGGGCGTATCGGTGACTAGAAATTCCATGTTTTGATTTACACTTTAGATTTTAGATTTTTGATTGTACTTTGCAGTGGGTGGTTTGTGGTTTTTCGTTGGTGCGGGTAAATAGATCGATCGCACAAATTTTCCGCTCCACATCAAAATAAATTCTGCTACTATATCAGCCAAGTCCGCCTGCGATCGGATCTTCCACCAATCTCAATCATCTGTTTGGGGGTCGGCTGTCCGTTTTTGCCCCACTATTAACATTTATTTCTCGTTGAACAGGCATCCTGCCTGTGATGGCGTGGAACACCCATCCTGCCTGTGATGGCTCTTGACAAACGATCGGTTATCTATTGTTATTCTCTTAAATTTTCCCATGCTAAAACGACGCCGGGCCCGATTTTCTGTTTTAATCAGCGTTTCAGTTTGCGTTATTGCGATCGGCTCTTTGGTTGCTGCGATGAAATGGATGGGTTTTGGCTCGGTCCAGAAGGCTCAACAGCCCGTGAATGCAGCGAATTCCGAATCGCAAGTCAAGATGCTGGTATCGCTGTCACCGAGCGAGCGATCGGCGAAATTAGTTGAACTCGCAGCTACTGAGTCTGCAAGTACAAACCCGCAGCAGGAAATCTCCCCTCAAAGCCGTGCCCGCTACCTGCTTGCCAGCGATTTAATCCAGCAAGGAAATGCGGCCAAAGCATTAAAGTTATTGGACAAATTAGAGCAAGAATATCCGGTTTTAGCTGCTCACATTGCCCTAAAAAGGGCGCAAGCTTACCAATTGAGCGGCGACAAAGGCAAAACTCAAAAAGCTTGGGAGGAACTGCTCAAAAACTATCCGAGCGACCCGGTAGCAGCGGAAGCTTTATATGTTTTAGGCAAGTCAAAACCGGAATATTGGCAACAAGCAATTACTGAATTTCCTGGTCATCCCCGCAGCGTAGAAATTGCCCTCCGCAAGTTAAAAGAAAATCCCAATCAGCCGAAGTTGATGCTGCTCGTAGCAAAACACGGTCATTATGTCAAAGATTACGGGACTATTTTGGAACAACTGGTGCAGCGAAACAGCGCCGGTTTGAAACCGGAAGATTGGGAAGAAATTGCCTTTGGCTATTGGGAAAAACAAAATTACGGCAAAGGAGCTATTGCTTACGGGAAAGCTCCCCGCAACGCCAAAAATCTTTACCGCAAAGCTCGCGGTTTGTGGCTCGACGGAAAAATCCCGGAATCGAGAATTGCCTATCAAGAATTAGTGCGCGAGTTTCCCGATGCCGAAGATACTGGTTTGGGTTTAATTCGGCTGTCGCGGCTGAGCGAACCGAAAGAAGCGATCGTTTTGCTCGATCGAGTTATTAGCAAATTCCCCAATTATGCCCCCGAAGCTTTGTTAGATAAATCCCAAATTCTTGACAAAGCACGCAGTGGTCAATCCGCCTCAGATACCCGGAAGTTGCTATTGACAAAATACAATAATTCTGATAAAGCAGGCGAATTGCGGTGGACGATCGCCCAACAGTTTGCCAAAGGCGGAGATTTAAAATCAGCTTGGCAGTGGGCGAGAGAATTAACCACCCACAATCCCGACAGCGAAAAAGCTCCAGAAGCAGCATTTTGGGTCGGGAAATGGGCACAGCAACTCGGCCGCCAACAAGACGCCAAGACTGCGTTTGACTACACGATCTTACGCTATCCAGAATCATATTTTGCGTGGCGATCGGCTGTACTTCTCGGCTGGCCCGTCGGCGACTTTACCACAGTCCGAGATTTGTCTCCCAATGTAGCGCGGCCGCCTCAGCGCCCCGAACCAACTGCGGGTTCTCCTGCGTTGAAAGAACTCTATCAATTAGGTCAAGATAGAGATGCTTGGACGCTGTGGCAAGTAGAATTTATCGATCGCGTAGAACCAAGTATTGCCGAACAGTTTACCGACGGTTTAATGCGAGTAGCAGTCGGAGATAATTTAGACGGTTTGTGGATGGTTGGTAGTTTGCGACAGCGCGATAAACCCGATGATAGAACCCAATACCTCGAACTCAGACAGCAACCGATTTATTGGCAAGCACTTTATCCTTTTCCTTACTTAGAAACCATTGTCAAATGGTCGCAAAATCGCAAAATAAATCCAGTATTAGTAACAGCATTAATCCGGCAAGAATCGCGATTTATGCCCGCTATTAAATCATCAGTTGGCGCCACCGGTTTAATGCAAGTAATGCCGGAAACAGGAGCTTGGGTTGCTCAACAAATCAGCCTCAAAAAGTATTCATTGGAGAATGTGGACGACAACGTTAAACTCGGTACGTGGTATTTGGATCACACTCACGACGAGTACAAGAATAACTCGATGTTAGCTGTGGCGAGTTATAATGCCGGGCCAAATGCAGTATCAGATTGGTTGAAGAGGTTTAATTTTAGTGACCCGGATGCTTTTGCGGAAAAGATTCCGTTTCCTGAAACGAAAGGATACGTGAAATCGGTGTTTGAGAATTACTGGAATTATCTGCGGATTTACAATCCAGAAGTTAATCAGTTAATGAGTGAGCATTATGCGGCTGCTCAGAAAAAAGCAAAGCCTTAGTAAATTTGGTTTAAGCTAAGCTTTCAGGAACGGGTTCTCCGGCCCGTTCCACAAACACATTTATTTTGTGTACTGATTTTGTGGGGCTTCTAGCCCGCCCTAAAAAGATGACAATGGCATCAGGAACAGGCAAGATGCCTGTTCCACCATCAAATTTTTTTGTATATTTAGAGAACACCACAGAACAATTGATCCTATAATAAGAGAAAGATAGTTTCATTGTCCCACCACCCTTATGCGTCCAAA
>NZ_JAUBSH010000090.1:0-26606 GCF_036704705.1 Microcoleus sp. K1-B1
TCTATCCTTGCTCTTCGCTGTGCTTATCTCAATGGTCAACTTTCAATTTGATGTATTTGCCAAACTGAGATGCACCCAGGTTGGGGACGATGCCAAACCCCAAGTCTGTCAATATTTCTTCGTACACTGCTTTGGCTTTAGGATCGGTAAGTTGCTCGTATTCTATAAGTGGAAAGTGTGTCATTGTTGTGTTTGATTTTACGGCAGTTAATGGGGGTTGGAATTTACGTTTTTGTTATGTAACGCCACTCAAAGGTCGATCTTACGACCGATCTTGGCTTTAGTTGGATTGATGATAAAATGCACCGCTGTCAGCAAACCGCGAATCATGAAAATGAGCTAGCAACAAATCTGATTATTGAGGCTGGATTAAACCTGTAATTATAGCAGTAACCGGAGCCCATAAAATTCTGTTGCGATCGGGTTTTACGGGTAATTTTAGATTCTCCCAATGGTTGTTGTCAAGTATCGGCAATTCATCTGGCGCGACGGCGTGAAATCTTACCACAACTCTTGAATTAGAGATTGCTGTTCGGTTCGCTAATTTTTAGGTAAAAAACACTGTTCGATCGCTCAATCGAACTCCACAAATGGCTACAATCTTATACTCCGTCGGGCGCACAGGGGAAAAAACAAAATGCAGTGCGATCGACTTTATTGAATTAATCAGACGCTCGATCGACAACCCATACCCCAGATAAGCTAGGCTAACGCCTGCGACTGGAGTTATTATGGGTAAACTGTAAACTTCTATCATTGTCGCTGCATTTGCTATGAACCCTGCCCTGACTCAATTTGGCGCTCAGATGTCCCACCTCACGGGAGTTCGGGCAATTATGAAAGATATTATTGAAACTCTCAGAGCCGGCAGCGGGCAGGAGTTTATCAATTTGAGCGCCGGAAATCCGGTGATTTTACCGGAAGTCGAGCAGTTGTGGCGCGACTGCACTGCGGAACTTTTGGCTAGCCCAGAATACGGCGAGGTGGTTTGTCGCTACGGTTCCAGTCAAGGTTATCAGCCGTTTATCAATGCGGTATTGGCGGATTTTAATCAGCGTTACGGACTGAATTTGACGGATCGCAATATTCTAATTACTCCCGGAAGTCAATCGATTTATTTCTACGCAGCCAACGCTTTCGGCGGCTACACTACCAGCAAACAGCTTAAAAATATTGTTTTACCGTTGAGCCCAGACTACACGGGTTACGGCGGCGTTAGCTTGATTCCCGAAGCGGTAGTCGCTTGCAAACCCACCCTCGATATTGATGCAGCCGCCCACAGGTTCAAATACCGCCCGGATTTCAGCCAATTGTCGATCGACCAAACCACCGGTTGCGTCATTTTTTCCCGTCCCTGCAACCCCACCGGCAACGTTCTCACCGACGACGAAGTTAAGAAAATTGCCGATTTAGCGGCCGCTGTTGACGCGCCGGTGTTCGTGGATTCTGCCTACGGCCCTCCCTTCCCGTCCTTGAATTTTACCGAAATGACGCCGATTTTTGGTGGCAATATCGTGCACTGTATGAGTTTGTCGAAAGCCGGATTGCCGGGAGAAAGAATCGGAATTGCGATCGGCGATGAAAAAATCATTCAAATATTAGAATGTTTTCAGACCAATATGTGCATTCATTCGCCAAGATACGGACAGGCGATCGCAACTCGTGCCATTGCTTCCGGTGCTCTTGCCGATATTTCCATCAACGTAATTCGGCCGTACTATCAAAGCAAATTTGCGATCGTAGAAAGCACTCTAGAACAAGCAATGCCGAAAGATTTGCCGTGGTTTTTGCACCGGGGCGAAGGAGCAATTTTCGCATGGTTGTGGCTGAAAGATTTGCCAATGACTGATTGGGAACTGTATCAAGAGTTGAAAAAAGTCGGCGTAATTGTCGTGCCGGGAAGTTCTTTCTTCCCTGGTTTGCGACAAGATTGGCAGCACAAACATGAGTGTTTACGCATCAGTTTGACTGCGACAAATGATGAGATTGAAACTGCTATGAAACGCTTGGCTCAAATGGTAGAAAAGGTTTATCAGTCAGCAGTAAGTAGTTAGTGTTATTGGTTGGTTGTTAGTTGTTATATCAAGTCCGGTTGCACCGGAATTAATATAACCCGAAATCAGGACACGGCAGTGCCTTGTCCCTACAATAGATCGCGGTAGGGACACGGCAGTGCCGTGTCCTCTATATTATTCCGGCGCAGCCGGAATTGATATCAGTTGACTGTTAACTGTTGACTGTTGACTGTTGACTGTTGACTGTTGACTGTTGACTGTTGACTGTTGACTGTTGACTGTTGACTGTTGACTGTTAACGGTTGACTGTTGTCATTACCAATGCCCAATGCCCAATGCCCAATGCCCCATGCCCAATGCCCCATGCCCAATTACCAAATTAAACAACCCGATAAACAAAACTCAGAGTTGCCCAAACATTCACATCCAAAGCCAAATCGTCCGTCGATATCCCCGCTTTCTGCACCCCCGGAATGCTAGCAGCGTGCAAATCTTCGAGCACCGCCCGCGCCACATTTAAAGGATTCAACAGCACTCGAATTGGCAAGGAAGCCCTCGTTTGCTGGATCTCGGCTTCTATTGCAGCTAGAGTTTGATCGAAGAGACTCTCACTAAATATAATGAAAGTTTCCGCAAGTCCGATCGATCCAGATACCGCCCACCCCATCGCCCCAGCCGCCGGCACCGTCAAATTCTCCCCAGGAGCGATCGCCCGCGACATTCCCCCCACAGCGTCTTTGCCCTCAGCGCCGAGCACTGAAAGCCGTCCCCCGCTGTCCGAGCAAAACACCGCAAAGTAAACCGGGCGATCGCTCTCGTTATACAATCTGTACCGAGCTCGGCTGCCTTCTGCCAAACTTAGTATATGAGCGCTTGCGGATTTCTCACTTTCCCCGCTCACCGGTTCCAGCCGATAATCACCGCCGGCCCGCACCGGCTCTCGCTGCGCCACAGCCCGCGCTTGCGGTGCGGTAGTTGCCAAAACCGCCCGCACCTTCAGGCGCGAAGACCCCTCATTGGCTGTCAGCCGCAGCAACTTCCCAGCCTGCAAAGCTTTCAACTGCGGAGTCAAGCGCTGCACCGCCACCTTAACTGCTTCTCCCCCGTCGCCCTGAGTATCGGGAATCAGCGTTTGAGCCAAAGAAAACAAACCGTAACGGCTTTGATACAAAGCAGGCTCGTGAGGCGAGACTGTTTCGGCTAAAGTTGTTTCCGGGACTCTGCCGAACCGACAGTCAGCCAATTGCTCGCTGCCTACCGCCGAAACTTGCGGCACAGTCGCAAAGGCGCTGGTAGCGTCCACGCGCTCGATGCGTTCCAAACCTGAGTCCAAAGCTACTGTCAAACCGATGTTTCGCGGCAATACCCGAATTTCTTCCCTCACCACTTCGCCGACAGTTAATTCGCCGAAAGTTCGATCGAACCCGTCTACAACTTGGGCTTTAGCAGAGAGGCCCGTGCGTCCCCGCAGCAACAGCCTCGCGCCCTCGGAAGAATCCACAGCAAACACAGAACCCCCGGAGCACTCCAAAACCGAGGGCGACAACCCCCCCAGCCACAACTGCACAGTTTTGCCTCCATCTTCCACCGCCGTCACAGCGCCGTCAGATGCAGGGGAATTCAACATTAAATTTGAAAAATTCACCGGCGGCGCGGTTGTTAAATCGTGATTGAGAATTTGCGGTTGCTGGGATAACCCCGCGATTTGCTCGACAGTACCCGCAGCGCGACTGAAATTGACGCTGAAGCTGCTAGCGGGAGTTGCCCACCACAAAGTTTGGGTGAGGGCGTAGGTAAACAAACCTGCGGTAAATCCGTTCCACTCTTGTTCGGCGGCGAGTTGGGAATCCGCACCTGCGGCAAGTACGGTGGCCGCAGGACGAAGATTTTTGCGGGTTCGGAGGTCTTGGGCAAACGTTAATTCTGCGAGGCGAGGCTCGCCGATGGTGGGGCGGGGGCGGGAGCGAATGCGAAAGTTGCCGTTGGTGGGGAAACCCCGATAGTGGTAGCTGGTGTCGAGGATGGCGATCGCATTTTCTGTCGCGAGCGATCGCATCAACAACAACAGCGTTTCCTCTAAAATATCGTTCACCGCCCGGTTTGCTAACAACGGCACAACATCATCCGCCGGCACCAAACTGTTTTGGATTTTTCCGGGAGACTGGCCCAAACTGACTCGGCTACCGCAGCCGCTAAAGTGAAAAACTACCACGTCACCGGGTTTTGCTTGTTGAGTCAAGTGAGTTACAAAAGCCGTCTCGATATTCTCCCTCGTAGCTTGAGCGTCAGTCAAAGTCAAAATGTCCGACGGCACAAACCCAAACCGATGTATCAGCAGTTCCCGCTGCAATTCCACATCCGTGACGCAGCCGTGCAGGGGCGAGTCTGGATATTTGTCAACGCCCACCAACAAAGCCAATTTCCGGGCTGTCGGCTGCGCTAAGGCTTGAAGGTAGCGATCGCCCAACGGCAGCCACAGGGCCTCGCTGATTCCGATGGCGGCCAGCACCCGGCCAGCTTGCTGCAAAAATTCCCGCCGCTTGAGTCCCATTTTTAAATAGCTTTGAATTTTAAGTTGTGACTTTTCAGTTAAATTCCCCTCAATAATTTTAGGGAATTTAATTAAGTTGTGAGTGTTTAGTATTAAGATAATTTTTAAGTTTTAAGTTTTGAGCTTTAAGTTTAAAATTTCCCATTTAAAACTCAAAACTCAAAATTCAAAACTCTTCAGAATGTCGCAGACACCCAAGTTCAAGATTTAAATCTCGTAATTGAAAATATTCATTGCCTTGGCTAATTCGGCGGCGACTTCCGGCCGGGAAAACTGTGGCGGCGGCAATTTTCCAGCCCGCAGCATTTCCCGAACTTTGGTTCCCGACAAATGCACTCGTTGTTCGGGAGTGCTTGGGCTTGTTTTAGTTGTAGCCATTTGTTCCGTCAGTGTGCAATAGAAAGCGTGCTCGAATTTCATCGGCACAATTCCCAATTCTCCCGGCTCAAATTCATCAAAAATATATTGGGCATCGTAAGTGCCGTAATAATCGCCAACTCCAGCGTGATCGCGCCCCACGATAAAGTGAGTGCAGCCGTAGTTTTTGCGGATTAAAGCATGAAAAATTGCTTCTCGCGGCCCGGCGTAGCGCATCGCCGCCGGATTAATTGCCAAAATTACGCGATCTTTTGGATAGTATTTTTCTAGCAGAATTTCGTAGCAGCGCATCCGCACATCAGCAGGAATGTCGTCTTCTTTTGTCGTCCCGACTAGCGGGTGCAGGAACAAGCCGTCTACTGTTTCTAAGGCGCATTTTTGAATGTATTCGTGGGCCCGGTGGATGGGGTTTCGGGTTTGGAAACCGACTATGGTTTTCCATCCTTTTTCTGTGAACAGCATTCTCGATTTCGCCGGGTCAATTTGGTATTGGGGGAAACGGGGATCTGGTTCGCGTTCCAGCAGCCAAATGTCGCCGGCGAGGTTAACAGGCCCGGATTTGTCTACTACCTGGACACCCGGGTGTTTGAGGTCGTCGGTACGGTAGACGTTGAGGGCTTCTTCTTCTTTACTGTAGTGATATTTTTCTGCAAGTTCCAAGAGCCCGACAAATTCGCCCGCCGGCGAGTCGAGGCGCACTAAAGTTCCTGCTTTCAGGGGGGCGGCGACTTCTTCTGTTACCGAGAGGGTGATGGGAACCGACCAAGGAAGGCCGTTGGAGAGGCGCATTTGTTTGACGACCGATCGATAATCAGCTTCGTTCATGAACCCTTTGAGGGGACTCAGGGCGCCGATGGCGATCATTTGCAGGTCGGAGATCGATCGATCCGACAACTGGACTCGCGGCAGGGACTCTGCTTTGTCGAAAAATTCTTGTCTTTGGTCTAGTGTGGCAATGCGGTTGACCAGGATGCCGCCGTGAGGGGCAATGCGGTCTGAATGCTGGCTCATGTCGATTTGAAGTTGTGGGTTTTAGCTGCCAGAGTACATAGTACCAAGTGCAGGCTGCAATTCTACATTTTTTAATTGTTCTGGACTTGTGGAGAACGCTGCTTTTGTAGCGCTGTAATTCTTTAACTGTAAACTCGCGCACTCAAAACTCTCAACTTTCGCCTCAAGTCTGGACTTGAAATTCTTCGGGATCTATTCCCCAATTTACCCAGCTAATCGCTTCTTTAGCCGATCGCACTTTTGGCGGCACTCGCAAGGCATGAAGGTGTCCCGTACTCGGACAAGTCATCTTTAACAAATAAATTGGCTCTATGTCAATATTATTCTCAATTTTCAACAAAGTATATTCTTGGTAGGGGTAGCCCCCCGTGGCTACCCACTTATCCAATTCAGTTGCTTGCAATTCTTGACAAATTTTCGGATAGCCGATCGCCTGAATCAAAACTCGACGCACTTCGGCATTCTGTTCTGTTAATAGCCATGAAGCTTGCCAAGACTGCGGCGGAACTTGACCGATTGTTTCCGGCAGTCGCACGCCGCGATAAGAGTATACACTCAACTTGTCAGCAAATTCAACCGCTGGTTGACCTTCGGCGTGGAGCAAATATTCGCTATCAAAATGAAGTTGAATCGGGCGATCGCACACAAAGCACATTTTCTCAAACGGGTAAATCCAGCCACAGTTTTCCACTAAAGATTTAAAGGCTGAGTATAAAGGGCGATCGAACTCCAAATTTAACACGCCAATACAAAAATCAACCCAACTTCCGTGACAGGCTGACAGTTCGGAAACTATGCTGTTATTATGATAAGTCTGATCGATCAGGAATCTCTGAAATCTATCGCCCAACTTCCTTGCTAATTTGACGTAAACTTCGTCTTTAACATGAAGGTGGAGTTGATTCATCAGTTGAGCGTACAGCGGATTATAGAGTTGGCTGTAAATTTTATTTTCCAGCTTCCTGTCCAGTTGACTTCTTAATATATCGTACAATTCATTATGAATTTTGTTTCTGATTTCGCTGGCCATTCCCAGACCAGAATCGCGTATCCTTAGCGGTTCAATTGCTTGCAAAGCTATGTAAGGGCTGTCACAGAAAATAATTTCCGGTTCAGGATAGCCGATGATGTTGTAGGCGGTGTTGATGGCCGCTGTCGCTTGCGGGCGATCGATCGGTGCGATCGAAAGTCCAATTGCTCGCCACTGCTCGCGATAAATCGGAATTAGCGCTGTTTTTTCTGGAGTCATTGCGATTATTGGTACAGCTATATTAAATGAATTCCGGTTGTATTGAAATGATTAAACCGCAGAGGGCGCAGAGAATACAGAGAAACGGAAGAGACAGATGAATCATTCCGATGCCAACGGATTTGATATTATTTGATTTTCGGTAAATTTTTCGCTCTCGCCTCTGGTAAAAAAATATTATTAAGTTGGTAATAACAAGGGAATTTTCCTATAAACCTATTTTATTAGATTCGTTAACTTATTGGTATAAATTAACGATTGTTTGCAAAACACCTAAAATCATAGAAACATTATCTAGACAATAAACATCAACATCAATAATTAAATTATTTCCTTCTAATTTAAGAAACCGCCAGACAACCCCAGTAGTTACGCAGCCATATATTGCAGGTATGGAATTGTGTTCGCGTTCGTTAAATAGCTGAGCCGCTACCATTTGTGCTGCACACTGGGGCAGACAAGATTCTATTTCTCCGCCTTTAGTTTCTCTCAATGCAAAAACCGGAACTTTAATTTCAAAATCAAACGGAACAGAAGACATTAGAAAGTCGCATTCCCCATTCAATCCCAGGTCAGCATCTACATCAAATGACCAACCAGAAAAAAGAGAAAATTGTCTGTTGTTCCTTTCTCTAAAATCTAACAGAATAGGAGAAATAATCCGTTCCGAACGTTCTTTTACAGTTGTAACAGCAGTGTTAGAACTAATTTCGATTGCTCTCCAAAGCCATTCGGATGGTTCTACAGGAATCACCTTGGCACTCAAAATAGGACTGAGTGATAGCTCCAATCCAAATCGCTCTTCTAATTGTTGGAAAGTAAAGGATTTGTAAGACATATTTCTCTAATCAGTCGGTGAAAATAAAGATTACTTCGAGATAGAAAGCGAGTGGATAAATTCTAAACTCGCTTGTATAGCAACCCTTGCAGGATTTTGTCAACCTCTCTTTTCTTCCTTCCTCTCTATTACCTCGAACTTCGACATCCATCCGTTAGTTAAATCCGTCGAGCGAATCCGTTGCCGAACTTCCCTCTTCCTGCTAAACATTTAACCACTCAAGGAGTACCCTGGGCGCGGGCAACAAAATCATTAACAAAAGCCCGATCGCCATTAACCCCAAAAAATCCCGCCGATCGTCCAATTCACTGACATCATTCAACGCCGGTTCGTCGTTTAGTGGCGTGAAAAACAAAATAATCGCCCACAGCAGCAAACCCTGTTCCAAAAAAGAAAGCAGCAGCATACAAAGTCTAGCAACTTGCCCGATCGCCATACTCGCTCGCTGGCCGAACATCGCGTGTACAATGTGCCCGCCGTCGAGTTGTCCCACCGGCATCAAATTAAACGCCGTCACGATCAAACCCAAATAACCCGCCACCGCTACCGGATGCAAATCGATCGCAGTTTCCGCATTGAAAGCACCACCCAAGGTTAACTTGCTCAAGAGAGTCATCAGCAGCGAAAAATTAGGTTTGAAAGAGTCAAAATTTAACATTCCCGACTTGTCAGACAGCGGTACAATAGTCGAATGATTCAAACCCCAAATTAATAATGGCACTGTCGCCACTAAACCCGCAAGGGGGCCGGCAATGCTAACATCAAATAAAGCTCGGCGGTTAGGAATTGGACTCCGTATTTGAATGAATGCGCCAAAGGTTCCTAAGAAAAAAGGAATCGGTATGAAATAAGGCAAAGTCGTGCGAATTTGGTAAAATCTGGCAGCTAAATAGTGGCCGGATTCGTGAATTGCTAAAATTGTAATTAGAGCCAGCGAGTAAGCCAAACCCTGCAGCAACATTGATGGGTTAGACTGCAAAGCTTGTTCAGTAACTCCGGCCAGTCGCGTCCCGACAAGGGTAGTTGTAAACACCGTGATCAGCAGCAAAGCTAATGCGAAAAATGGCCTGGTTACAGATTCGGTTTTGACAGGAGTTTCGCCTGATTGGTGGCTGGGATTGGGAACTATAGCAAAAAAAGGTTGACCGCTCAAGCTGTTTTGAAATACTACTAAAAAGCGATCGCCAAAAAGCCTCTCCACATTCTCCCGAATTGCCTGATAAGCCGCCTCCGGGTTGGTTCGCAACTGTCCGCGACAAATTACAGCCTGTGGCCGAAATTCCAAATCTCGCAAAAAGTAAATTGACCAAGGAAAACAATCGCGCAAACTCGCTTCTTCTGCTGCATTGATCGGGCGCACGGGCGGTTTTGGCTTTGCAGGTTCAGTCGCAGAGTCTGCTAACTGCTCAGCAGTTTCGGCGGTAATTTTCTTGCGCCCCAACTGTACCAAAAACCAATACAAAAAAGGGCAAACCAGAAAAGGTATAATTACCAACTCCGGCGGTACAGTTTTGCTCGTGCCGTAAACTAAAATCCAACCACCCCAAATCAGCGCGGGCGCCATCATTACCAGCCACAGCAGCCATATCGGAGTCCTGGTGATGCGGCTGGTGCCGTTTTGCAACAAGTAGTACGAGATCAGCCCCAATACGAACAACCATAGTAAAAAGAACATAATATTTATCCCATTCCCTTCTGAAATACTTCCTTGAAACAACAGAGTTCAGTCTCCAAACAACCCAGGCCCGTGGTCGACAATATCCTGGCTTTCCCGCCTAACCGGGATACCCTGGGTGCAACAGCCTATTTCATTGTAGAAAACCAAACTAACATCCTGGTGGATTGTCCCGCTTGGGATGAGATTAACCAAACATTTTTGCGGGAACACGGCGGCGTGCGACTGCTGTTTCTCACGCACCGTGGCGCTATCGCCAAGGCGCGGGAGATTCAGGAAGCCACGGGGTGTGAGATCCTGATTCAAGAGCAGGAAGCTTATTTACTGCCGGGTTTGAAGGTGACGGTTTTTGAGCGAGAATTTGTTGTGAGCGATCGAATCAAAGCATTTTGGACTCCTGGCCATTCTCCTGGTTCCTCTTGCCTTTATCATAGTGGCAGCGGTGGAGTGCTGTTTTCGGGTAGGCACTTGCTCCCCAACCGAGAAGCCGCCCCAGTACCGCTGTTGACAGCAAAAACTTTTCACTGGCCTAGGCAAATTAACAGCGTGAAGTCAATTATCGATCGATTTTCGCCGGAAACTTTACAATATATTTGCCCCGGTGCAAATACTGGTTTTTTGCGGGGAAAAGGATCGATCGATCAAGCTTTTGAGAAATTAGCCAATCTGGATTTAGCGGTTTGTTTACAGTCAAAACCTGAACCCTAAATGTATGCTACAAAATCAAAAAATGATCTGACGCGCTAATTATAGCGGTAAGGTGCGCCCGTCGCACCCTACATTATTCTTCAGTCTCTTAGAGATGAAGTTCGTTGGTGAAGTAGCGGTTTCAACCGCCGATTCTTACCTTGGAAAAAACTGTGGAAAAAACCGAAAAACAAAAAATGCTCGCCGGTGAATTGTATTTAGCTGCTGATGAGCAATTAATTTTAGAGCGCCAGCGAGCCCGCCGCCTCGCCAGAACCTACAATTCTACCCGTGAAGACGAACCAGACAAACGGTTAGAAATTATCGCAGAATGGTTCGGTGCAGTTGGGCGAAAAGTTGAAATCGAGCCACCTTTCTACTGCGACTACGGCAGCAATATTTATGCGGGAAACGGCTTGTACATGAATTTTGGTTGCGTGATTCTCGACTGCAATCGAGTTAACATTGGCGAAAATTTACTGTGTGGGCCCAACGTACAAATTTACACCGCTCTTCACCCCACAGACCCGGAAATTAGACTTTCTGGCCGAGAACTCGCCGCTGAAATTAATATTGGCAATAATGTTTGGATTGGTGGCGGCAGTATTATTTGTCCTGGAGTCACTATTGGCGACAATAGCACGATCGGCGCAGGCAGTGTTGTTGTCAAAGATATTCCTGCAAACGTCGTGGCGGCGGGGAATCCTTGCCGAATCATCCGGCATCTACCTTGATGTGGTACGATCGACACAATCGTGCGATCGGCTCCTTGGAGCTTAACCAAAAAATTTTAGGTTTAGAACAGCCGGTTTGAGATTTTTCACGTAAAATCCAGAAAAAAACCGTGGAATAAATCTAAAACCGCTTAATATCAAATCCGTTAGCATCGGAATAGTAAATTCGAGTTGACAGTGAACAGTCAACAGTCAACCGTCAACCGTCAACATCATTCCGGTGTAACCGGAAATGATATAATTTCTTGTTCCCGGTTTCCACACTACCAAGCTTTTCTTATGACGACTGCAACAGTTTATCCCAACGCTCCTGATCTCTGCACCGACGACTACATAGCAGTCGGTGTAGCTACCTGCTTCATTAAAGAAGAAGGCGAAGTTTTTGAAGTGCAAGTAATCGAAGCTATTCCCTCAGCAGCTTTAGAAGCAATTTTGAAGGGAATTCCCACATCCTATTTAATGATTTGCGGGACGACTTTGGGAGCAGTGCTCGACGGCGAAACACCTAAAATGTTGCCAGAATTCCCGACATCAGCTCAGTTTAGCGAAGAATTTGGCTTTCGGGCGATCGCCGCTGCCCGCACTTACAAAATCCGCCCCCAAGCTCAACTTCACATTCCCTTGGGAACAGTTCGCAACGACTTTACTTATTCCTTAGAACGCAAAAGGGTGCTCAACTCCGAGCGCGTCATTCGCACTGAAGACAACGTGAAACAGCACGAACACACTCACAAGGTTCTTTAAACAAATCCCGCAACTGGGGCAATTTAGCAGTGCCTCAGCCAGCGGATGCACCGAAAAGAGTTTTGATTGTTGAGAGATAAATTAAAGATTTAACAAGTTTTTCCTTCATTAATAATGAACGAAAAACTTTTAATATTTCGTTATTAAGCAATACTGCGGATAGTTTTGATTACCAACCGTAAAATAAGGGTTTCAAGGCGATCGCTTACTCGAAATACCAACCGTAAATCAGGGGTTTCAGACTACCAACTAAAAACAGTCTGGACTATTGAGTAAGACACACACCAAACATCTCAACCTAAAAAGTCTACTGCTCACCAAATAATTGGGTCTGAAGCCCCGTCCTTCTAGGACGGCTTTTTCGTCTTTTTGGGTTCTGAATCGAAATATTTCTTAATAGATTATTCTGTTGTTTGTTGTACTATAAATAACAGGAGGATTTAGCAATGTTTGGTTGTCAACAACATCTAATTCGAGCTAGTTCAGATACTCAATCAATCCTAGAATATCTGTGTTCCGAATCAGCAAAGCTTACTAATTGCGGTATCTATTATTCTCGCCAGATCTACTTTAAAACTGGGAAAATCCCAAACCGTGCCAAACTACACAAAGTTTTGGGGACTGAAAATAGAAACCTACACTATCAAGCGTTCTATTCAGATACAGCTCAGCAAATTCTAACAGGGGTAGCAGAATCTTTTAAGTCTTTTATGGGCTTGCTCAGAGGAATCAAGGATGGAACGGTTACGCAACGCCCTAAATTGCCGGGATACCGTAAAGGCGGAATGGCACTTGTAACATTTACAGGAAGATCCGTAAAACTGAAGAATGGGATGCTGCGATTTCCTCTGGGAAGCAAGGTTAAAGCGTGGTTTGGGTTAGATGCGTTTTTCCTACCAATGCCATCTAATCTGGATTTTAAGATTATTCGAGAATATCGCATACTTCCTCGAAATGGCTGTTTCTACTTGGAGTTGATTTACAAAACAGAGAATATTAAGGCAAATGTAGACCAGGCTAAATGCTTGGCAATTGACCACGGAATAGACAACTGGCTAACCTGCGTGAGCAATGTAGGCGCAAGTTTTATTGTTGATGGCAAGCATCTCAAGTCCCTCAACCAAGGATACAATAAACGGGTTGCTTTTCTTATGGAGGGGAAGTCTAACGGCTATTGGTCTAAACAATTGGCAGGATTAACTGAAAAACGGAATCGCCAAATGCGAGACGCTGTTAACAAAGCAGCAAGGAAAGTAATTCAGCACTGTTTAGACAACCAAATTGGAACAGTTATTTTTGGTTGGAACAAAGGACAAAAAGAGTCCGCCAATATGGGAAGCAAAACTAATCAAAAGTTTGTACAAATCCCTACGGGCAGACTGAAAGACACAATAGCTCAACTGTGCGAGCAATACGGTTTAAGGTTCGTTGAAACAGAAGAATCGTATTCTTCTAAAGCTTCGTTTGTCGATAATGATTTGCTACCTAAATTTGGCGAAAAACCCAAAGGATGGCTTCCATCTGGTAAACGAATTAAGCGCGGCCTGTATCGGACAGCTCAAGGCTGGTTAATCAATGCAGATTGTAACGGTTGTGGAAATATTGCTAGAAAAGTAGCGGTGATGCTTGGACTCGATCTAAGCGGAATCAGTAGGGGCGATTTGACAGCGCCTTTAAGGCATAAATTATGGACTTAAGAATCCCTGTTGCTTCAGCACAGGGAGTGTCAAATCACCTCAATAACATAAATTATTAACGACTGTAAAAAATAATTAAGTAGTTGATAAACTTTTTTAAGTTGTCAAAAATGTGGTATAATATTATTCCTGTTTAACAAAGTGATATCCAATCGGGTAGCATCGGAATTAATATTACCCACCGCTAGGACACGGCAGTGCCGTGTTCCTACAATTAATCTGGGTAGGGAAACGGCACTGCCGCGTGCTTTATATCATTCCGGTGCAACGGGAAACGATAGGAGCTGCTCGGGGGAAAAATTAAAAAATCCCCGCAATTATTGAATGCTAGTAGTTTAAGACTACTGGGGGGCGGGCGAGTAGATCGTAGGTGAGCTAAGGATTTCAATCTCACAAATTGGTCAAACCATGCGAAGCTTTGCGAGAGTAAAGTGGTGGAAATTAACTCGACTATTGCCAGCGAGATTAAAGGGCGAATACCATCTTGGGTATCAAACTGCGCTCTTAATTTTGGCGGTAACAATTCTGGCAGCTAGCATCACTGGTTGTATCAGCTATCAAAGCGTTCGCCGCTTGATTATCACCAATTTAGAGCGAAATGCTTTGTTAGAAGTTAGGGATCGGGCCAACAAGATCGATCGCTGGCTCGGCACTAGAAAGGCTGAGATCGAAGTCCTCGCCAACACTCCTCCCGTTCGTTCGATGAATTGGTCAGTGGCAGAGCCTTATTTAAAATCGGAAGTAAATCGACTACAAAAATTCCAATACTTCACATTAATTGATCCCGACGGTTCTTATTTCACCACAAAAGTCGGCAGAGCGTTGATTAATGTTAGCGACCGCCCACACTTCAAAAAGGCAATGGCTGGGGAAGTCTATGTTTCCGATCCTACCCTTTCTCGCACGCTCAAAAAACAAAGGATTGTTCCCATTTCGGCTCCGGTGTGGTCAAATTCAGCAAATTCTATTGATAAAACAGCACAAAAGCCGATCGGAGTAATGAACGGCGTCATTAGCATCGACAGAATTGCCCAAGTAGTAAGAAAGCTGGAATATGGCCCCGGAACTTATGCTTTTGTTCTCAATTCTCAAGGAGTGCCGATTGTGCATCCCGACGCTCGATTAATCGGAAATATCGACAATTCTGCCCCCAGTCTTTTAGAGTCCGCAGATGCTAATTTGGCAAATGTAGCGCGGGAGATGGTTTATCAAAAAACTGGCATTGTGCTGACTCAAATCAACGACGCCAGAGTTTATGTTGCCTATCTTCCTTTAGAACAAGCTGAATGGTCGATCGCCCTCGTAATTCCCCGCGACAATCTCGAAAAAGAACTCCTTCCTTTCAAGATACTAGCAGTAGCCGCCGGCGTACTTGCCGCCGCAGCTATTTTCTCCGCAATTGTGGCGCTCAAGCTGTTTGCCCTAAATGGCATTCGCAGTCGCACAGAAGCCCTTCTCCACCGCTTAACTGGCCGCATTCGCGCTTGCTTGGAGCTTGATCGCATCCTCCAAACTACAGTAGACGAACTCGGTACTTTACTGAAGCTCGATCGAGCAATTTTCGCATGGTACGATCCCCGACAAGATACTTTAGAATTTGGCTGGGAATATTGCCGGGAAGGTTTACCGGGGCGCTTGGGAATCTTTGGTGTTCCAGGAGGGCCCTCTGGAGATTTAGCTGCACGGCTTCACCGCTGCGAAACGATACTGCTACATAAAACCGCCGCCCCTGATGTCACAGCGTCTGAGGAACACGCCTATATCGAACTCACAAATAGTCACTACGCAGCAGTACCCGTACTAACTGAGAATCATCGGCTTGGATATCTGTTCGCCTGTGCAAACCGCCGATTTGCGACTCCCGACGAGGTGCAAGTTTTGGAAGCAATTGCCGACTCGCTGGCGATCGCAATTTCCCAATCCCAACTCCACGGGCAAATTCAAGAAGAACTCAAACTTTTGGAAGAAGTATTAGCCAAACTCCGAATCACCGAAGAGCATTTAGTACAAAGCGAAAAAATTACAATGGTTGGTCAACTTGCCGCCGAAGTTGCCCAGGAAATTAATAACCCGATTAACTTTATTTACGGTCGCCTGATTCACCTCAATGATTATATCAAAGATTTGCTTAGTATAATTCGCCTCTATCGAGAACAATATCCCGAACCTGTGCCACGAATTGCCCAAAAAATAGAGACTTGCGACCTAGATTTTATCAGCCTAGAGTTGCCACAAATCCTCAATTTTTTGAAAATAGGAGCCGATGGCATTCGCCAGATAGTCCTGGCTTTGCGAAATTTTTCACTTCCTGATGAAGCCAACAAAGAACACGCCAACGTTAATGAGAGCATCGACAATCTTTTGCTGTTGCTGGCTCACCGACTGGAGCCAAAAATATTAGTAGTCAAAGAGTACCACAACCTGCCGCCAATTTTTTGTTATCCCGGTCAACTGAGCCAAGTATTCGCGAGTCTGATCAGCCATGCTATAGATGCAGTTAAAAGTCTTGAAAATTCCGCTCAAATTATTACAATTAAAACCGATATTGTCGAGGAATATAAAGGCAGATTTATTGTTGTCTCGATCGCCCACAATGGCTCTATAATTCCGCCGGAAATTCAACACAGAATATTTGAGGATTTTGGCCATAATAAATCATTTAAAAATTTTACAGGATTGGAGTTGTCGGTTTGCTATAAAATTATTGTAGAATTGCACGGCGGCCGCCTTACAGTTGAATCTCCGGTGCAATCTCAAATTAAATCTAAAACTGGGGGCGGTGCGGAGTTTACGGTAAAATTGCCAATCGTTTGATATCGCATCTTGCCGCCAGGGAAACCAGTCGCAAATCTTGCTAGCAAGCTGCGCGAAAAGCTGAATTT
Organism: Microcoleus sp. K1-B1; assembly: GCF_036704705.1. Taxonomy (NCBI): domain Bacteria; kingdom Bacillati; phylum Cyanobacteriota; class Cyanophyceae; order Oscillatoriales; family Microcoleaceae; genus Microcoleus; species Microcoleus sp. K1-B1. The sequence goes on from NZ_JAUBSH010000090.1 coordinate 16,462, forward strand.
GGCTTCGTAGTCAAGACTTTAGTCGTCATAAAACAGAGGGCTGAAGTCCTCAGTATAGAGCTAATGATCATTTGTTAACCCAAATTGCTATAGCAATCCTTGCAGGAGTCATAAATTTTTTACCCCACCCCAACCCTCCCCTTGCCAAGGGGAGGGAGTAAGAAATTCACAAATGATGCGAGGATTGCTATATGATAGGATTAGGGAAATAATAAAGGTGCAACCACAGCAAACAACCAACCTCCCATTACCAAGACTTCCGCAACAATTAATAAAATATTTCTGTTCATTTTTAAATTAAGAATTTTCACATTAAGAGCGATCGACCAAAGAGCGAATTTTCTTCCACCAAGCAGTCGGCGAATCTTCCGGGCGATATGCGGCCTCAAACATCGACAAAATTAGCGGCAAACCCCCCACCTTCGCACTCATAAACAAGTGCATTGCCAGACAAAATACCAATACCACCCAACCAGAAGCGTGTAAATAATACCAAACCTGCGTCAATTCCCCAGCCGGCAGCCATTCTTCCTTCACCATACTGCCAGAAGCGATTGAAAAAGTCAGTGCCAGCAACATCAACGTATTCACAATCCGGTGCAAACTGTACCACCAAATCGGTTTTCCCAACTGCGTTAGTTTCCCAAAAGAATCCGGCTGCACCAAGCGTTTTTGACCTGCGTGGAAACTGTACAATGCAAAAGCCGGCATTATTCCTAACAGCAACATCTTGCCAAAAGTGCCGTGAATCCCGATAATATCTGCAATCTGAGGCACGGGGACTTGGCCAAACCGTCCATCGTAGGTGTTGTAAACCAGAAATGCGCTCAAAATTGCTAAAAGGGCGATCGCAGCGTTAACCCCATGCAGTAATCTGAGCAGCAATGGCTGGTAGGGTCTAGATGGCGGCATAGTCAATTCTGCTACTTGATAAATAATCTTTTAGAGAATACAGCTAAGCGCTGATATTTTCAACCCTTGCCAATTGTGAAATAAATGTGAGTCAAAAATGAATAGATTATGAGAAGAACGCAATTATCTCAAAAATCAGTGTAAACTAAAACAGTCAAGAGGAACACTTTATTTATAACACCTAACACTTTACAAAAATGGATGCAGCCACTACCATATTACTTTCCTTGGGACTAGCAGCAGATGCTTTTGCTGTCGCTGTTTCTAGCGGTTTAGCAATCAAACACATGAAGGTCAATAAAGCTTTAAAAATTGCCTTATTTTTCGGAGGTTTTCAAGCTTTAATGCCCGTAATAGGATGGTTAATCGGTCTTAGTTTTAGTTTTTTGATCACACCGATCGACCATTGGATCGCTTTTGGGCTTTTGAGTTTCATTGGCGGGAGAATGATTTATGAATCGCTGCAAAGCGAAGAATGCGAGAAAAAGTTCAATCCCTTAGATACGGGGACTTTGATAACGCTGTCGGTGGCGACGAGTATCGATGCCCTCGCAGTTGGCCTCGGATTTGCTGTCCTGAAAGATTCTATTGCTCCTGCGGTGACTGCGATCGGATTTATTACTTTCTTTTTAGCCTTTGCAGGCGTGTTTATCGGTCACAAGTGCGGCAACTTATTTGCTAATAAAATTGAGATAGTGGGCGGAGCAATTTTGATTTTCATTGGCAGCAGAATCTTGTTTATGCACTTGACAGAAGTGCCATTAGTTATCGGCAATTAGTCGGTAGTCAGTAGTCAGTAGTCAGTAGTCATTGGTAATGGAATGGGTAATTGGCAAACAGGTAATTGGCAAAAAGGTAATTGGGAATTTTCCCAAATGACAACTGACAACTGACAACTGACAACTGACAACTGACCCAAAAATGCTATAACAGCAATATTGTGTTAAAGGATAAAATTTTCGTGCTGAAACTTTACGGCGCAGCCCGCAGCAGGGCCTCAATTGTCAAGTGGTATCTAGAAGAAATAGCGGTTCCCTACGAATTCGTCACCCTAGATATGCAAGCAGGGGCACACTTGCAGCCAGAGTATCTCGAAATTAACCCGATCGGCAAAGTACCGGCAATTGTTGACGGAGATTTCAAACTTTGGGAATCCGGCGCAATTCTGCTGTATTTAGCTCAAAAATATGGTAAAATGCCAGACACTTTGGAGCAGCAAGCTCAAATCGTGCAGTGGGTCACGTTTGCTAACGCCACCCTGGGGCCGGGAATATTTACAGAAGCAACTCGCGATCGCGAAACTCCCAAGTTGTTAAAACCGTTAAATGAAATCTTTGAGAAACAGCCGTTTTTAATGGGTGATGAATTCGGCGTAGCCGACGCAGCAGTCGGCTCAATGTTGGCCTACATTCCAATGATGCTAAAACTAGACCTCAGTGCTTATCCGGCTGTTGTAGATTACATCAAGCGGATTTCAGAAAGACCGGCATTCAAAAGTGCGATCGGCGGTAGCTGAAGCCCGAAAGAAGAACGAAACAAAACTTAATACCTAAAAGCAGGGGCGATTTGTGAATTGCCCCTGCTTTTGATGAAATCAAACTTATCTAAATCCGACAGCCGCCTGCCAAACAAAAGCCAGCAGCAAGAAAAATACGGGAATGACCGGCAAAACATTAACCAAAGGCTCAAAAATCGAATAAGCTTCGGGCAGTTTTGCTAAGAGTAATGCAGCTTCCATGAATCAACCTACCTATCCAACAGAATTTTCATAATTGTCGCATATCTTTACCCACGGCAATCATGATTGATCGACTCTCGGTGCAAGCCAGTAGGCAAACTCTTCAGTAAATCGATCGGCCAAAATCGCCTCCCGCATCCTCCCAGTAAAGCGAATCAACTCCGTCACATTGTGAAGTGCCAGCAAAGTATACCCCAGCACTTCGTTAGCCCGCGCCAAATGGGCCAAATAAGCCCGACTGAATTTTTGGCAGGTATAACAAGGACAAGACTCATCCAGCGGAGCAAAATCCTCCCGGAACCGAGCATTTTTCAAACTCCAGCGTTCCCCACCGACAAAAGCCGTCCCGTGGCGGGCCAGCCGAGTCGGAATTACGCAGTCAAACATATCTACGCCACTCGCCACCGCCAGCGCCATTTCCCGATAAGTCCCAATCCCCATCAAATAACGCGGTTTATTTGCCGGCAACAGAGGCGCTGTCACCTTCACAATCTCTGCGATCAAATCCCCCGATTCCCCCACACTAACCCCGCCGATGGCGTAGCCCGGTAAATCCAAATCTACCAACTGGTTCGCCGCGCGCGATCGCAAATCTGGGAAAACGCCCCCCTGGACGATGCCGAACAAAGCTTGATCCGGGCGCGAGTGAGCTTGAATGCAGCGTTGCAGCCAGCGGTAAGTGCGATTTGTGGCAGCCTCCACCTCCTCCCGCGTAGCGGGGTAAGGGGGACACTCGTCAAAGGCCATAATCACATCGGCGCCCAACTCATTCTGAATTTCGATCGATCGTTCCGGCGTCAAATTAATCATGCGGCCATCGCGGGGAGAACGAAAAGTCACCCCATTCTCAGAAATAGTTCGCATTTGGCTCAAGCTAAACACCTGAAAGCCCCCCGAATCCGTCAGCATCGGGCCTGGCCAAGCCATAAATTTATGCAATCCGCCCGCGCCTGCGACAATTGCTTCCCCCGGCTGCAGGTGCAAGTGATAAGTATTTGCCAAAACCATTTGAGAACCCGCCGCCTCAAGATGTGCCGGGGTCAAAGTTTTGACATTAGCTAGCGTCCCCACTGGCATAAATTTAGGCGTTTCCACCACACCGTGGGGAGTAGCAAAAACCCCTGCACGCGCTTGGGTATGGCTGCAATTAGCCTGACATTTAAAAGAAAATTTCGCCTTGTCCTCAGTCATTAGTCCCCGATGCTCGTTAACCGCTACTCGGCCGTCCGTGTTATTTAATCTATTGTTGTTGACATCGCGACAAAAAAAACCATGACCCCGCCCAAAAACGGAGACAAGTTTCCGACAATCGTCGTGGAGGGCAAAAAATTTTAGACCTTAGTTCTACCTCCCAGATTCACGGCGCTGCGAGTAAATCTAAAATCTAAAATCTAAAATCTAAAATCGACTGACTGACCATTAAAAGGGGGAATCATCTTCGTCCAATTGCAGATCCCAGTTGCCTGAGAGTACCTGATCTACAACCGCATCCAAAGCCGCAGCATTTAAATTCCGGGCGAATTGCTCTTGCAATGGATTGGAGAGAGGAATTAACCGCAACTGCCGTCCATCTTGAATCAGGTCAAAATAAGCACCATCTTCAGGGGACTGTTTCAGTTCCAGGTAATCAAAACTATACACGTTCAAATAAAGCGCATGGTTGGCAATCAGGGTAGAACGGTGGGGGTTGGCGAAGACTTCGAGCACATAACCTTCCCCTTCGCTATAAATCTGGCCATCTTGTATGTGAAGGTAGCGGACACGTCCTAAATCAAACAGCAATCTTTTGATATCGCGTTTGTTGACGACGATCCCTGTATCGATGATGCAAGGAGCAACTACCCTGTTATTCAATTGATCGTGACTCATGGAGTAAAAGCCTCTGTTGTAGTATTTTCCCGTCTTGAAAATCAGGGAGTTAGCTAGAATTTTTGGGAATGGAAACGCGGATCTTGAGTTTAGTCTTTTTAGATAGGGAGCTTGGGGATCGCTGCCGACAGAGGTTTTCCGGGGAAAAGAGCTCGGACAGGAGGAATTGCTCGATCCAAAAAACTAGGGTGTTACAGTCCAATTCTGGCACACGCTAATCGATTGACAACTGCATACCAGATGAAAAATTTTCTATCTTATGGTGCATGATAAATGGGTTCGCTCTACGATCGACTTTTTCCGGAATCAAGGCGCTGCCATCGCAGCCGCAGTCGCTTTTTATACTTGTTTGCCGGTACCAGTGTCTTGGACTTTGGAGTTTCGGGGCATTGCCCGCTTGGCACCGGCGATCGGGCTTTTGATTGGGGGGATGCTGGGACTGGGGGATGTTGGGTTGCAGTTGTTGGGAATGCCTGCTCTGACTCGATCGGCCTTGGTGGTAGTTTTGGGCATCGCCGTGACTGGCGGGCTGCACCTAGACGGGGCAATGGACGCGGCGGACGGGCTGGCTGTACCCGACCCCGTGCGTCGGCTGGAAGTCATGCGGGACAGCGTTACAGGAGCCTTTGGAGCGATGGCTGCGATCGCGATCGTGCTGCTGAAAACTGCCGCTCTCTCGGACTTGAATAACTATCGGTGGCTGGCTTTGATGGGTGTCGCCGGTTGGGGGAGGTGGGGCCAACTGGTGGCGATCGCCCGCTATCCCTATCTCCGGGCAGAGGGTAAGGGAGCTTTTCACAAGGAATCGATTTATTCTCCTTTTGATTTTATACCGGGAGTGCTGTTGCTGCTGAGTTTGAGCGTGGTGCAAGTTGTCTTGGAGGGCGATCGGTGGCTGTTGGCGGTGGGGATGGCTTTGGGGGGAAGTGCGATCGGAATTTTTGCCGGAGCCTGGTTTAACTACCGTTTGGGCGGCCACACGGGCGATACTTACGGTGCTGTAGTCGAGTGGACGGAGGCTTTGTTGCTGTGTCTTTTGGCGGCTTTGGAAGGTTAAATTGTTTCTGAGTTAACGGCATCATTCTGCATCATCCAAACGAAAAAGCTGAGGATTTGCTCGACTGGGGGCAGAGGATAGACGGATAAGTCGATCGTCACAGTTTGGTTTTCGAGTTTGATAAATTGCCATTGAATGCCATTACTCACGCTCCCATAAATGATGGGGATGTTTTTTTCTTTGGCTTGATTGAAGCGTTGAGCGGCAACCATTTCCGCAATACACTGACCCAATCCGCTTTTGAGGTCGGTCTTTTTAGCTTCGACAATTACAACGGCGGGGGCTTCAATTTCTAGCACTTCGGACGATCGCGTCAGTAGAAAATCAAACACTCCATTCAGTCCGACAGCTTCGTCGATGGTGAAATCTTCGCCGGAAAAAAGGCTAATTTGGCGATCAAGAATCCGCCTCACTTCCAGCAGTACGGGATAGATGATTCCTTCCGATCGCGCTTTTTCACTTCCCGATGTGGCGACGATGGGGAGGCTATCTTTGAGAGTACCGCTGAGGATGTCTGAGGGTGCGATCGGGTTTAGCGGAGGTATAAAGCGAGAGCCTTCTTGAACTGTGAGACCGAAAGCTTGTTTCGCTTTGGCGATCGTAGTAAATTGACTGTATGGCATAATTTTTTCGAGTTGACCATTATAGGTTTTGTTTGGGTTTAAATTACAGTTGAAATTAGGTTAAACTGTAAAATAGTTACTCTGTTATTGATTGTTGAAACTATTACTTGAGTGCCGAACTATCCGGCTGCCGAAGACTAGAAGAGGCGGAAATCAGAACTCGCATCAGATATGTTTTATCCTGCTGACTGCCAAGTGCTGCGTTAAATTATATAAAGCTAACCTCAATTTTTTTGAAAGCTATGGGATACTTGATTGCTGCGATCGTCCTCGGAATGTTAATTTGGGCTGGGTTCGAGATTGTCCAAACAATCCGCAATTGGGAAACGAATCCCGAAGAAACCACCAGCAAAATTCAAGCTGAAATGGTCAAAGAAACATATCGCGGTCAATTTGGTGCCGATGCGCTGGAGGGAGGGAGTCAGGCTGTCGGAAACGCACTCCACGCCGGCCACTGCGCCGCCGAAGCTGCGACTTGCGAATCTGCTCCAAGTGCGATCGGTCATGCTGTAGAAAGCTTATCGCACCTGCTGCACCATTAATATCGTGTCTGCTAGCGTAAATTGTGGAAGTGTTTTTGATGCTGTAGGGGCGGGTTTTACCAATAATCTTTGACGCACGCAAACAATCTCATAAACCCGCCCCCCACAACTAATAACCTATATCAACCTTGACTTTTATCTAAGGGGAAAAATGTAGGTAGAGGTTTACCGTTGAGAGATGGGGCGGGTTTATGGGATGATTAGTTTTTGGCGTAGATAGTTGGTAAAACCCGCCCATACTAGGTCGCCAATTTTACAAAAACGAACCAATTAAACATGATATAAAAACAAAAAATGAATGGAAAATCGAATTTAATTTTTTCCATTCATTCTCACTTTTTAGGCTTTCGGCTCAACCCAAACCGTCATCCCCTCAACCCTCAAACCTTTGCCGCGAGTGCCGCAATATTGACCGTTAGCAGTAACAGGAGTATCGCCCACATTCTGGATATGAGCCGTATAAAATACGTCGTATTTATCAGCTTGTGGCCCTGTCAGCCGCGCGGCAAATCCCTCAATGCGCTTGGCTTTGCCCCGGAATCCAGCTAGATCACCCTCATCGATCCAAGCAGTGTCGCCAACTCCTTCAACGTGAGCCATGTACTGCAAATTTAAACCGGCAACGGGAGGCTCTATTTTAATTTGAAATCCTTCCACGCGGCGGCCTTGCGCTTTAGTACCCGCGTATTCTCGATCGCTAAAAGTTCGATCGCCAATTCCTTGAATGTGCGCCAACACTTTTAAACCCACAGGCGCCACTGTTTGGGAACTCGCAGACGGCGCGATCCAAACTTTGATGCCCTCTATTCTCAAAGCTTTGCCGCGAGTGCCGCAATATTCGCCGTTGGAGGACACGTCGGTGTCGCCAATATTCTGAATGTGAGCGCTATAAAATACGTCGTATTTATCAGCTTGCGGCCCGCTCAACCGCACCGCAAATCCTTCAATTCGTTTCGCTTGACCCCGAAAACCCGCCAATTCTCCCTGGCTGAGCCAAGGAGTATCCCCCACACCTTCGACGTGAGCCATGTACTCGACATTTAAGCCGGGAATTGGCGGATCGATATTAATTTGAAATCCTTCGACGCGCCGCCCTTGACCCTTAGAACCCGCGTATTCTTGAGCTCCGAAAGTTCGATCGCCAATTCCTTGAATGTGCACCAAAACTTTGATGCCCAAACCGCCCTCTACTGCCACCGGTTGTTGAATGTCCCTAGGTGCGCCAAAAACAATGTTCCCGGAACCGGTTGTCTGAAGAGACTTAGGTACTTCCACGCTGGGAACAATAATCACCTCGTGCATGGGGGCAGAAGGTGCGGGGGATTCCAAAATCTGGATCTGTGGCGCAACAGTAACTTGTTTCGGTGCCACATTTCCTGACGGGATGACAATCACTTCTGGCAAAGGTTCGGCGCTGATTTTTTGTTCTGGCGCTGCTTTAAATGCGGGTTCGACTTTTGCAGGTGCTGCTTTTACCATCTCAGCAATGGTTAATTTGCCTCTGGAAATGGCTACGGCTATTTGTTTGCCAAAAGCGGCGCTGACTGTTTCTTCGAGAATTACCCACTGTTCGTCATTTAATTTGTCTTGCTGTTCCACCAGGGCGAGCACTGCTGAAACTGGGTGTTTGCCGCTGACTAAGGATTCTGCGTCGGAATGCAGTTGAGTTGGGGTGGATTCGGAAATGGCGCGCTGCAGTTCGCGGGCTCTGGCATGAACTGATTGTAAGGGCGCGAAGTCGCTTTGTTCGCGGTGGGCGATCGCCAATACTCGATCGATCACTTTCAATGCTGCATCGCGAATTTCTGCTTTACCTTCAGAAGCTGCTGCAGTCTCGACTAAGTTTTGAATCTCTTTGAGGGAAGCAATTTCCCCCGGTGCGATCGGGGATTTGTTGAGTTCGAGAGCTTGTTTTTGGACTGTGGCAAAGTTGCGGCTGTAGGCGGCTACTTCTTGCAGCAAGCTGTCAGAGGGAGGAAGGCCGGACTCTTGCAGTTGTTTTGCTGCTTGGGATAGGCGATCGGCCAAATTAGCATAAGTTTCCGATAGTCGGGCTATTTGTTGTAGCAAATCTTTATGATTTAGTTCCATATGTCTTGTCTTGCAGTAAATATTTAACTTGCTGATTATAGACGTTGAGCGTCTTCTGAAGGTAGAAGGCAGTAGTCATCAGTCATTAGTCTCAGGGAAGAAGAAAAATGCTCCCCCTATCCGACTCCTCCACTCGGACACTCTCCGACTCCCCCACCCACACACCCGGACACTCTCCGACTCCCCAATCTCCGACTCCTCCTCTGGCATCCCCCGCGTGATCTCCGTCACAACCGTGCAAATACTTAGTCACACTCTGCGACTCCGGCTGTCACGAGTGGCCCGTCACAATGTCACACCTATCGAGCAATAGCCGTCACTGCTGATTCTGTGAAAACAGTTGATACTTAGGCTTGAACCAATAAAATCCCGAAGTGTTATGGTACTAATTCGCGATCTCGCCCAGCAAGCTCTGGCTCTAGGCTATCTAACCCTTGAAGCCGAAAATCAACTGCGGCGGATGTTAACTACCACCCAGTATGACTTGGAAGACTTAAATGCTTTTATGGCTTTGCAACTAGCAGCGATGTCCGGAGGAGTGAAACAAGAGTCTCGCGAGCTGAAAAAATTTGAAATCTTTGGCGAGACGGCTTCCGAAACTTCCTGTTAGTAATTAGTTGGCTTTTGATTAGTTCAAATTTAGTAATGGACATTTCTACCATGCAGATTCGTGAAGTTGTAAAACAAGCTATTGCCGCTGGATATCTTAGTTTGGAAGCGGAAAAGGAAATGCAGAATATTTTTTCCTCAGCCAAGTGTGATTTGGAAGATTTGAATGCTTTTATGAGTTTGCAGTTAGCTGCGATGGCGGGCCGCGTGAGGCAAGAGTCTTTGGAATTGATAAAAATGCCAAATTTCCATGATAGGAATTAATTTTTTATTCAATTATCTGGGAATATAAATATTAAGGTTTATTTTAAATAAAGGGTGAAAGCATATAATTATTTGCTGAGTTATATACTAATTAATTTAAAAAATATTGGTATTTTGGTTCAATGGGTGTTGAGCCAATTAACTAAAATTGAAATAAATATTTAAATGAAGATTTAAGTGGATAGTGAGGACTTCACTCGTCAAAGGTCAGGCTGGGATGACCAGACCTGTCAAGGCGTAGTCAAAGTGTTTGGTTCGTAAAATTTGAGCATTATTATTGAGATGTTATTTAAGCTGTTCTACCTTGAAATTGTCTGTTAAAAAACAATCAAAGTTTTGTGGGTGGGCGTCCTGGCCCCTGGCCGGGTGCATCTCAGTTTGGCAAATACATCAAATTGAAAGTTGACCATTGAGATAAGCACAGCGAAGAGCAAGGATAG
>NZ_JAUBSH010000091.1:0-26133 GCF_036704705.1 Microcoleus sp. K1-B1
ATCTCGGTAAGTGGTTTATAGATATTGTTTACAGTACTGCTTGATTTTGGACGAGTTTTTTATTTGGTAGTCCCTTACAACTCTTAGGCTTCTTCGGAAGTTGAATTAATGGAAACAAGGCTTGTTCTATGTCATCAACAGAATCGTCTACTTTAGGCTTCTTCGGAAGTTGAATTAATGGAAACGCATTCAAGGACTGGGTATAGCCCATGTTTTCACCGCTTTAGGCTTCTTCGGAAGTTGAATTAATGGAAACGCTTCCGGAGCCAGCAGCACCAAATGTCACAGTGGGCATCTTTAGGCTTCTTCGGAAGTTGAATTAATGGAAACGTGTTTGTCCGGATGTTGTTGTCTTGAGCAATTCCGTGCTTTAGGCTTCTTCGGAAGTTGAATTAATGGAAACGTGCAACCTCTTTGTTTTCATCGTACTCTTCATCAACTTTAGGCTTCTTCGGAAGTTGAATTAATGGAAACAGAAACATTCTAATTTTTAGCGATTACGAAAACTTGTCTTTAGGCTTCTTCGGAAGTTGAATTAATGGAAACATCATCATCTTCATTGACGGGTCCGGCAGACTTAAAAGACTTTAGGCTTCTTCGGAAGTTGAATTAATGGAAACTGTAACTGTTGTTACTACGATTAACATTCAGACAAACTTTAGGCTTCTTCGGAAGTTGAATTAATGGAAACAAGAAATCTACGATAACATCAAAAACATCTTTAACAGACTTTAGGCTTCTTCGGAAGTTGAATTAATGGAAACATGTAAATGTCCACAATTAGGATTGCTACAGCCGTCTTTAGGCTTCTTCGGAAGTTGAATTAATGGAAACAAGCGGTGGAACTAAGGGCACAAAATCTGGCTGACCAACTTTAGGCTTCTTCGGAAGTTGAATTAATGGAAACCTTCGAGGGTTTGGTATACCTGATCCCCAATTTTAGCTTTAGGCTTCTTCGGAAGTTGAATTAATGGAAACTAGCTAAGGGTAGCTAGAATCTACTATTGAACAGTTCTTTAGGCTTCTTCGGAAGTTGAATTAATGGAAACCTGACTGGTTCATCGATCCGGATGCCATGGAACCGTACTTTAGGCTTCTTCGGAAGTTGAATTAATGGAAACTGTTGGGGTTATAAGACCCCTTATTGGTTTGGTCCTTTAGGCTTCTTCGGAAGTTGAATTAATGGAAACTTGGATACACAATCACCTCTTCCGGTATTGCAACCTCTTTAGGCTTCTTCGGAAGTTGAATTAATGGAAACTAGAAGTGAAAGAGCCGTTAGGGTTCGACTGACTGGACTTTAGGCTTCTTCGGAAGTTGAATTAATGGAAACTTCATCTACATTAGTAATATGAAGTGGAGGAGTTGTAACTTTAGGCTTCTTCGGAAGTTGAATTAATGGAAACTCTCATTAGAAACAAGTACATTACCGGCGATATCTGCTTTAGGCTTCTTCGGAAGTTGAATTAATGGAAACTTCTTCCTCTTCATCACCCGGTCCGGCGACAATAGCAGCTTTAGGCTTCTTCGGAAGTTGAATTAATGGAAACAAATTTGTGCCTGCTACAATTTCTTCAGCTTTAGACAAATCTTTAGGCTTCTTCGGAAGTTGAATTAATGGAAACTGAGCGAGAATTAAGAGTTGTTAATAACTCTTTGAACTCTTTAGGCTTCTTCGGAAGTTGAATTAATGGAAACTTTCCGCCTACTCTTTTTGAATAGGTGGGATTGATCTTTAGGCTTCTTCGGAAGTTGAATTAATGGAAACTATGATACTTCCCCTGGGTGGGGCATGTAATCTCCGGCTTTAGGCTTCTTCGGAAGTTGAATTAATGGAAACTTGACGACGGTTGCCGTCTTCGTCGTAGCGTCGGGTTGGACCGCTTTAGGCTTCTTCGGAAGTTGAATTAATGGAAACCCGGGAAATCTTTCATCCAAGGCCTCCCGAAATTTTTTGCTTTAGGCTTCTTCGGAAGTTGAATTAATGGAAACATGAACAACCTCGTTTCTGTCTATAACACTCCAATCTTTAGGCTTCTTCGGAAGTTGAATTAATGGAAACACATTTCTTGCCCGGGATTCCGAACAAAGAAATAAACTTTAGGCTTCTTCGGAAGTTGAATTAATGGAAACATCGTTCTGCGAATAATCGAGACGAGTTGCACCCAAACTTTAGGCTTCTTCGGAAGTTGAATTAATGGAAACCTGGTACAGGGGCTGGAGCAGGGCTTTCAGTCAGCTTTAGGCTTCTTCGGAAGTTGAATTAATGGAAACTTTCCTTTATGGCTAAACCTAGCCGACCTAGAAACAGCTTTAGGCTTCTTCGGAAGTTGAATTAATGGAAACAAAAGACATACTTATTAAAGGTGCAATCTTCCCCTCTTTAGGCTTCTTCGGAAGTTGAATTAATGGAAACTTTAGGCTGGAGCACACCGTCTACCCACACCATCTTTAGGCTTCTTCGGAAGTTGAATTAATGGAAACTTTTTGAGGGTTTACTTGAACATTCATGGGAGCCATTTGAGCTTTAGGCTTCTTCGGAAGTTGAATTAATGGAAACGGGTTTTTTCGTTCTGACCTCCCGACAGAATATATACTTTAGGCTTCTTCGGAAGTTGAATTAATGGAAACTCGAGCCAATACTCCCTGGATTTAGCACATATATATCAGCTTTAGGCTTCTTCGGAAGTTGAATTAATGGAAACCAGTGGCAGGAGGAGCAACCGGAGCAGTCAATCGGATCTTTAGGCTTCTTCGGAAGTTGAATTAATGGAAACGTTGATGGTTGCGAGTCGAGAAGTATCACCTCCCAACTCCTTTAGGCTTCTTCGGAAGTTGAATTAATGGAAACGTGCTGATTCCAATGTTACCAAAACCACGGCATTACTCTTTAGGCTTCTTCGGAAGTTGAATTAATGGAAACTTGGGCTGTGATGTTTGGGTAGCTTTTTCTACAGTTTAGGCTTCTTCGGAAGTTGAATTAATGGAAACCAAGGGCCTGTTGGGGGTAACTTTTTTTCCGCCGCCTGCTTTAGGCTTCTTCGGAAGTTGAATTAATGGAAACTCTGCTGAATTATACCTTCTTGCTTCAAAATTATAATCTCCTTTAGGCTTCTTCGGAAGTTGAATTAATGGAAACCACAATGTCCTCATGAAGAGACTCAGGCAATTTTTCTTTAGGCTTCTTCGGAAGTTGAATTAATGGAAACCCGGGTCAACGTCGCCATAACCAGCTTCAACAACTTTAGGCTTCTTCGGAAGTTGAATTAATGGAAACAGCACAACGGACGATTTTAAAGTTCTTGACTTCTTTTACCTTTAGGCTTCTTCGGAAGTTGAATTAATGGAAACTATCATTAACTTTTTTCTAACATTCTTGCAATATGCTTTAGGCTTCTTCGGAAGTTGAATTAATGGAAACAATATCGTCAGCATTTTCAACCACTGATAGCACAACTTTAGGCTTCTTCGGAAGTTGAATTAATGGAAACCAGAAGCGTTTGGCATTGGCCTGTTGGGGTCGTAACAACTTTAGGCTTCTTCGGAAGTTGAATTAATGGAAACAAGAGCAGAAGCGAGCAAACCAAAACCTAAACGCAAAACTTTAGGCTTCTTCGGAAGTTGAATTAATGGAAACACTTCAGCAGAAAGGGGTAAACCATGTTCTTGCTTCTTTAGGCTTCTTCGGAAGTTGAATTAATGGAAACATCTCGCTGTTACCCGTTAAACAGGTTTGCAGGTCTAACGACTTTAGGCTTCTTCGGAAGTTGAATTAATGGAAACTTCATGATCGTAAGTTCCTTAACTAGGTTGAGTGAATTTGAACTTTAGGCTTCTTCGGAAGTTGAATTAATGGAAACAAAAGTGTATATTCCTGTGTGGGAAAGCTTTTGAACTTTAGGCTTCTTCGGAAGTTGAATTAATGGAAACAGTTCCAGATGTCTGCTAGAGTAAAGTTCACATCGACTTTAGGCTTCTTCGGAAGTTGAATTAATGGAAACTAACAGAAATGAAGCAACGGAAACAGCAGAAACGAAACGACTTTAGGCTTCTTCGGAAGTTGAATTAATGGAAACTTTCCCCGTATTGGACGGTTTGGGTTCGGTTCCGGCTTTAGGCTTCTTCGGAAGTTGAATTAATGGAAACAAGAGCATTTTTTCCACTCAGTGGAACCAGTCATACCGCTTTACGCTTGTTCGGAAGTTGAATTAATAATCCCAACTGATTAGCCCCAGAGAGTTGGGCGGAGTGAAACGCAGGGTTTGCTTCACTCAACCCAACCTACGAAACTCATATACGAACTCATATACACCCCCCTCGTACTCGAATACGAACTCAAATACCCCTCTGAGAACATAGAAATACAGGGCCCAAAGAGAGCGATAGAGAGCGAAACAAACATCTCTCAAACCGCCACTTAGCCCCAGTACCACATTTATCAGAGGGAAAACATGACCGCAGTATACATCACTAAACCCGGTTCAATTCTCAGCGTCCAACAGCATCATTTCCAAGTAATCCACCGAGAAAACTTGTGTCAAAGCGTGCCAATCAAGCAAGTCACCCAAATTATTCTGTTTAGCCTTTGCCAGTTGTCACGTCAAGCCGTCAAACTAGCATCGTCCCGCAAAATTCCCATCTATTTTATCAGCCGCCAAGGCGAAGAATTGGGCAACTGCGAACCCCAACGCCAGCCTGAACGACCTGCAAAACATCGCTTCCAGCAACTCAAACGCCTGCAAGACCCAGAATTTGTTCGCGCTTTTGCTGAGAGCATTACTTGGGCAAAAATGCACAATGAAAGCGTATTGCTCCAGCAGTTGCACGTCAGCAGTGCTGCATTCGAGCCTGAAGTTTACCGCGCCTTTTTCAAATTGTTAATGGATGACTTGCCGATGGCTTATTCCATCGATGAGCTGCGGGAGTACGATGTCACCGCCGAGAGCTTTTATTATCCCGCCCTGGGTTCCTTGCTACCCTTGCAGTTGGGTTTTCGGTGGCGCGATTTGCAGCATCCGTCAGACCCCATTAACCGAATGCTAAATCTGGGAAATACCCTGTTGCACCAACAAACATCTACTTTTGTGCAGGTACTGGGATTGGATGCGGACATCAGCCATCTGCACGTTCCCAGCCAGCACCAAAAACCCCTTGTTTGCGATTTAATGGCAGAATTTCGCCCGATGCTGGTAGATGAATTAGCCGTCAACTTAGCCAAATCCCGCATCATTACCGCACGAGATATTATCCATCAAAACGGTAGCGGAGCCTTCCTGTCGCCTCGCGCCCTCCAAACATTCATTCAGCATTGGGAAGAGAAACTGCGAACTTTAGTAACGCATCCCCATGCAGGAACCGTTAGCTATCGCCACTGTTTGGAATTGCAAGTACGGGAATATATCGCCTGCGTGTTGGGGGACGTTCAGCATTACCGACCGCTGGTTTGGACACTCCCCAAAAATAACGCTGCTGCCAATTCTAACGACTTGGAAGATGAATATCCCCTACTGGTCAAAATGTAATATACCTCGACCATGTTTCTTGTGGAACAGGCATCTTGCCTGTTCAAGACTAACTTTTCTGGGGATGTCCAATGTTTTACCTCATCTGCTACGACATTGTAGATGACCGCCGCCGCCTGAAAATTTCTAAATTATTAGAAACCTGCGGTTGCCGAGTTCAGAAGTCGGTTTTTGAGTGCGTGTTGGATGAAAAACGGCAAGAACAACTGCAAAAACGGTTGTTGAAATTGCTTAACAAACGGCAAGACCAAATCCGATTCTATCCTCTTTCTGCTCACTGTCGGTGCAAAGTAACGGTGCTGGGAGTGCAACCAAAGTTTGCAATAGACGATGAGGCTTTCATTGTTTAGATAGCCGGAAAGTTCCTGATATTGGGAAAACGGGAGGATGTATTTTCTCCCTTTTCCCCCAGGGGGGATTTATGAGCGATGAAGCTGCTAAATTTAGGCTGCGGTTTTCTCCAAAAGTCCAAAAACAACTGAAATCGCTCCCCGTTAAAGTTCAAAAGCAATACCGCAAAGCTTTTAAAACAATCGCATCTGAGGGCCCGGAATACAGAAGCTTGAGAACCCACCGATACAGACATCAAAAAGGTGAAGTTTGGGGTTCTGCGGCTTCGATGGCTCTGAGGTTTTATTGGAAGTATGCGGAAGAGCAAACAATTTCGATTGAGGAAATTGATTCGCACTAGCAGCGGTTGAGTGATTTTGGGAGATACCTCGCTGGGTCAATATCTGTCATCAAAAGGAAGGTGGAATCGATGCACAGCTCTAAAATCAGGTCAATTATGGACAGAGGTGGAGATTTAATTTCAGCACTGCCACTAAAAGATTTGAGGAGAATGCCGCCTGCACTTAAGTTATCTGCGAACTTGAACTTTACGGAAATTCATCCCCCGCGCTTTGAGTACGGCGAGATGGTGCGCTGGGTGGGTGTTGGCGAAGAAAGTGACTGGGGGATAGTTATTGGCAATTTTTACAACTACGAACCACGTCGGTGCTGTTGGATTTGGTGCTACATAATTTGGCTGGCTGCTGATTCTAAGAGTGTGGGTTGGTGTCAGTTTGATACGGCGCAGGAGGAAGATTTAGAGGTTTTTGAGGATGAAAAAGCCGCGAAGTTTGACAAGTAGAGAGCGCAATTTGATTGCCGTTTACTGTCAATGCCAATTGGGTATGACACCGAGACAGTTTTATGCTAAATGGGGAGTGACTCATGAGGAAATCGCTTTTATTTGTTCTCGTTCAAATTCGACTGTACGGGGTTGGTTTAAGCGGGATAAGAGCCGAAGGTTTCCTACCGCTGTCGATTTGCGTCATTTGGCAGTAATGGACTTCCTGCTAGAGCATTTTGAGGAAATTCCCGGCGAACTCAGGAGCCGGCTGTGTCCGCCTTCTCAAAGTTAAAAGTCAAAAGTTGGCACTCTGGTCTACTTTTTTACTTGTAGTTGATATCACAAATCAGTCAATTTGTCAATATCACTCTGACCTGTCTTTGAAAGTGCAGTTTCATTACAGTCTTAGTATGGCTTCTTTGAAGTCGAATTAATGGAAACACCTGCATTTAGGTATCCTAAAGTAAAAGCCGTTGGCGATTTCGCCAGCGGCTTTTACTCGTTACCAGATTTAGAGATTCTATAACAACAATTAACAATGTAGTAGGGTGCGTCAAGGAGGATTATTTTTGTTCTAAACTAACAATCTTACAACTGAGGCAGGGGCTAACAAACGGTGCGTCAGAACGAGATTTTTCGTGATGATTCAAAATTCCACAACTGACGCACCCTACCACTAGGAATAACGCACTATTTCAATTTGTCTGTTTCGAGGCGGTTGAGTATCCAAGCAACTATATCAGAATAAATGTAGTAGGGAGTAGTGCTGCTATACCCGACAAAAGATGGTTTGGCCATCTCTAACAAGTCAAACGTTGCGCTGCATATTTCACTCATTACCTGCAATATTTCCTCCGGCTTGCAAGTTTTTATCGCTTCTTGTCTTATTTGTTTGTCGACCGATAAGCGGTCGAATTTTAACATTTCAGACATAGTTTTTTGGGATACACCTTTAGCTAAATGAATCATTTTATTCCGTTTTTGAAGCCAATAATCTAATATCATCAATGATTCTTTAATATCTTCCCAAATTTTCCTGTCTTTTCCTCTAACATCCACCAAGTTTTTAACCAGCCTATACTTACTGAAGCGGTTTCTAAGTAAATAAGGGC
Organism: Microcoleus sp. K1-B1; assembly: GCF_036704705.1. Classification (NCBI taxonomy): domain Bacteria; kingdom Bacillati; phylum Cyanobacteriota; class Cyanophyceae; order Oscillatoriales; family Microcoleaceae; genus Microcoleus; species Microcoleus sp. K1-B1. Next base: position 7,749 of record NZ_JAUBSH010000091.1, read on the forward strand.
TATTGTCAAAATCCCATTCTTTAAATTCATTATTCTTTTTTCTTTCTTGCCTATAGAATTTCTCCCACAGTTTAGGTTCAACTAAGTTTTTTTGCAACTGCCAATCATTGATATCGCCCACAAAGTATTGACTGCCCTCTAAAGTAATAATTAAATAATTGAGCAACTCTTCCCAAAAGGAGCTCAAGCGTGCCAAAAAGTTGGCTACCTGATTTAATTCCCAGTATATGCGACATTGAACATATAAATTCAGCCAAGATTCATAATTTTGTTCTAACACTGTCAGCGCTGTTAGTGCCGGATTAGAGTTAAGAATATTTTGCGTGTCGGCACGGTCTAAATTGATAAAAGACAAGCCCAAATTGAGGGCAGCAGTTGCCGATTCTATCGCAATTCGACTCTCTTCAATATCTGCTTCACCTACTATTCCATCCGGGAGTAAACTGAGACTATTTTGCCAATCATCTAGAATCATAATAGCACCGTCAAAATCCCAGCGGGTAAGTAACTGCCTTACTGTGTCGTATTTTTGACTCCGCAGGTGTCGCCAATACAAAGTTAGTTGGCAGTCAGAAGGTTCTCCTTGCAAAATTATCTCTAAGTTTAATCCGGGATCGATAAAAACTAAATTCTTAAAGTTGGAATCAATGGCTTGAATTTGCAAGGCTGTGATCATTGTACCAGTGCCGCCTTTGATACTCACTAGAACCAAGTTTTTGTTAGGTTCAGTTTCAGCGGACAATAGATTTAGTTTTTCATCAATCGCAATTTGTTTAAGGTGTTTTTCATACTCGCTGAGGAGAGGTTCCAATTTGTTGGCTTCTATTTTGCTGTCGAGAGTTTTATTTTCTAGTATGAATGGTATGTTTTCCAATTCCAGCCACTTCACTAAAATGTCATACAAAAAGATTGTATCTTTTTCGTGTCCGTCAGGGGTTTGAGGTGTCACTTGGTTGGTAACAAATATGTAACCTTTTGTTGCACCGAGACTGATAGCTTTTTGAATGGCGCCCCAGATGCGGACTGGTTTAATTCGAGGATGCCATTTCCCCGGATTATCTCGGTACTTTTTCAATACAACTTGAGTTAATTCACGGCTAGTTTGTTTGGTGTTAATGGGAAATCCTAAATCATGGTAAAGGATGGTTTCAATATACTTGCGCTGTTTTTTGTAATCCCACAATTCTTGCAGTTTTGGCGGCAATTTAGCAATTTGTTCGCCAATATTGGCTTCGCTGGGCAAATAGTCAATGGGTAAATAGTAGTTTTTGCCTTGTATGGAAATTTGGATAGTGAGGTCTGAAGTGCCGATATTTGCAATTAAGATAGCCATGATTTTTTGGATTGATGATTTGATATTTAGAAGGCAGACACCGGGGCACCGCCCCTACGGCGGTGTTCAAAGTTTCCCTTGGTTTAACAAATATGCACTACTTTTTGTCTCGCTGTTTGATGCGATTCAAAATCCAATGCCAGCCGCCTGTACCCAACCAAGTTAAGACTCCGGCTGCTACTCCGGCTGCTACACTCAATAATAAAATTAAAACTGCTGGATGAATTGTATCTATTTTCCAAGTGGGGTTCAAGCTTAATGGCTGTTGGATGTAATTGGCAATGCTGGAGGCGATAATGCCACCGATACCTACGGCTACGCCGATAACTTGTATGGTAGTTTCTAAGCGGCGGGTTTGCTGCATGAGGGTGTATTCGTACATATCGCGCACTTCGTCGTTTACTTCTTGGTACAATTCTTGTATTTGAAATACTTGATGCCACTGCCGGTAACAGCGATGGTGGTGTTCCCGCTGCATTACTTGAGTGAAATAGCCCCGGGCTGTGAATACTAGCAATTGATTGCGGATTTCTTCAAATACCTGTTCGCGCTGTCTGTGGGTGTATTTTCCGCCGTCACCCAGCCAATTCATCGCTACTTTTGATGATAGCATCATCAGGGTAAAGCGCTGGTGCAAGGCAATCAGAAATAGCAGAAAATATTGTTCGCGCAGGTGAGAGGGTAAGGTTTGACGGAAGAAAGGAGTTTTAGGGGGATCTGCTGCTAGGAAGCTGCCACCTTCTAAGGAAAAGATAAACCACTGGCGACTGGCGTAGGGCAGCCAAGCTGGATTGTTGAATTCTAAGTCTTCGGGGGCTGGATTGTTGCCTTGTTCTTGATGGAATAAGTTTTGCAACTTATAGAGTAAAAGTTGGGTTTCATCGACGGGTAGGTGGTCGGCAAATAATGCCGTAAAGGACAGCATCTGTCCAGGAACAAAAACTTCACTCCACCATTGTTTTGATGTCGGTTCGGGTAAGGAGTTAGGTGGTAATGCTGATTTTTGTAGTAAATTTGTCACTACTTCACCGAAGTAAACTTTACCTTTTTGATATTGGGCTTGGCCTCCTGCTAATTCTGGGAAAAAAGGCTCTAATTGGGGTTGTTTTGTGTCGGGGTTGAAACCGATGCGCCGCTCAGCTTTTACGTGGGTTCCTTGTTGTCCCCGCAGAAAGCGAAAGTAGTGCAGAAAGTTGAGCCAGTCGTTAATGTTGTCGGAGTCGGGCTGGACTTTGACTGTTAAAAATCCGACTCCTATTTGAAACAGTGCTAGTTGAACTACTTTGTTGCCTTCTCCTGCTTCCCCAAAGGTAAAGGGAATTTCACTTATGGGAGTAATTAATTGCCACTGGGCTCGGAAACCCAAAATATCGCGGGCTACTTCGTTGAGTTTCCACAAGCGGGCTGTGGGGAAATGATTGTCTGTAGAATTGAGGTAATTGGCGACGTGAAATAGCAAGTCGTCTTTGGGAAATGACTGGGGTTCCCACAGCAATTGATTTTCTTTGGTTGGTATTTGGGTCCTAGAAATCGCGTTTTTGAGGGTGGCAAAGTTTTGAGTTTCAAATATGAACGGGTACACAAAATAAATGAATGACCCGTTTTGGTCTACTGTTGCTCCGTTAAAGTTCACTTCTGCTACCTTGTTAAATGGGAGGGAAGGTCGATCGCTCTCGATCATACATAATATAAGATGTTGTTCCTTCACAATACTCCGGACAGTTTTTAAGCAGCCAGAGTACCATAAGACAAGACTGAAGGAAGGTTAGGGTGATTTAAAATCAAATCCGGGTCTAAATCTAACTTATCAATAAAGGTAGAAAGTAGATGCGCGATTTTATTCCAGACGTTTATAAGAGGCCATAGAAAACACAAACGACTTGGCAGATGAATGACAACTAGAGAGTTGATGTTTAGCTAAGTTTAAGGCAATTAGACTGGCATTAAAATGAAAATCAAGCCGTGGTAAATGACGAGCTTGACAATCAGACAATCCTGTAAATTGCTTGGCATCACGAAAAATAAATTCAATCTGGAAGCGAGCCTGATAATATTCAAGAATTTGCTCAGGTGGTAGGTGAATATCAGTGCTAAACAATAAAGCATTTTTGATTTTGCCGTTGGCTTGAACTTCAGAAAGACAAACCAAACAAATTGGGCAATTTAAACAACAACTCCACGCAATCAATGTATATAATGAAACTCCCGGTTTTAGGTATTTAACGAAATTAAGACGACTCAAATCATGGCAGTCAACCTTGCCATCATATTTACGTGGAGCTCCCAGTTTCTTTTGTTCACCTGTATAGAGATAGCGTAGGTTAGCATCACTTCTTAACTTGCCAATAAAGTCTAAATTTAAGTCCCGCACAGCATCCCAGAATTGAGAGCGATAGTAATAGCCATCAGCCACCAAATAACGTACAGAAGTTGGGAAGTAACAACGAGTATTCTTTAGATGTTGTGCATAGTCATCAACTCTTGTGATGTCAGGCTTTGAACTTTGAAAGTCAGGTTTTTTGCGAGATTTTTTTGAGCGGTTATTATTCGGTTTTTGGGGCAGCTTTTTCGCAGGCTTTATTTGAGGGCGTGATGGAGTTTGTTGTACACTTAAACTATAAGATAAACGAGTCTCAATTTCGACAATAGAAATCACAGAAATTTCCAATCCCTCTTCCGATTTTCCCGCTACACCATTATAATAATAAGCTTTACCGTCAGTTTTTTTGCCGCTTTTTCTTAAAAAAGAACAATCAATAACAGCAATAACTGTGTGTTTAGGATTTAAAGCTTCTTTGAGAAAATATTGATTAAATTGTGGAAAGTTAAAGCTTTTGATAAAGTGACGACGGTAGGTTTTTTCACTCAAACAGCTATAACGACTGAGATTCGTGAAGTTGACCTTGCCATAGGCCAGCAAAATAGTTGAAAATAAAGTGATTAAAAACTTCTTTTGGGGTTGACTAATCCCCGGCATTTGTTGTAAGATGGATTCAATAATCTTCATAAGGCAATCTGTTGAGCTTGTGTGTTTTTATAGCTTAACCTAAAAGAGTGCCTTTTTTTCTGTTGATTTTGGGTTCAGATTGCACTCACTTTTTTCACTTCTCTATTTTATTGTGATCGCATTCCTCTTTAAAAACTGTCCGGAGTATTGCCTTCAGCTAGAAATTTAAATATGAAAATCTGAAATTCTTCACTGTCAGGAGCCGGGGGAGGTTCAGAATAACAGAATTACATTACAATGCGTAAATCCTCAAAAATTGCGATTGAGACTTACGCACTGTAATGGCAGCATCAGGGTTTGAGATTCTTCACAAGGCTTGCGAATAAGATAATCAGATTATTAGTGCATAAGTTCTACTAAAGGATAGGGTAATCCCCCCTTGTGGAACCCGGATTGGGGGTAGGCACAGGGGCGCTACCCCTACAAATCTGCAATTAGTAACTCGGATTGCCGGTAACAAACGCCGCCGATACCCACTGGTTTGTATTTTGCAAGCGGAACCAACGGTTTTCATTCTTCCCTTCCCGCGCATCCCAGTGAGTTGTGCCCACGGTGGTAGCGTCAAAAGTCCGGCTGTTATTGGTGGCGAGAGAGCCTACAACGGGGAAATTCGTTCCCGGCCCGCTGCGGACGTTTAAACTTCCATCGGCGGTGCCGTTGAATACCGGATTACCGGTGATAAATGCGCCAGAAACCCACTGGTTTGTACCTTGAATGCGGAACCAGCGATCGTCATTGCGCTGTTCGCGAGCATCCCAAACAGTGGTACTGCGAGAAACTGCGTCGAAATTGCGGCTGGTGTTGGGACTCAGCGAACCAACTATGGGACTGTTCGTTCCTGGGCTGCTGCGAACGTTAAGTTGTCCGTCTACTGTACCCCGGAACAAGGTGCCAGTTACGGGATTCTGTGTGATGGGATTCTGGGTGGGATTTCCTGACAGATATACAAATTTAGCACTATTAAAAGCACTGGTTCCGGGGTTAATAGTGCGCGAGTTGAATGACATTCTTGCCGAGGCAAAATTGGCTTCGGAAATCACAAAAGAACCGTTAGCATTCACTCGTTCGACAAAGCCTACATGACCTACGCTACCTGCACCGCCTTGATTTGGGTCCCAGACTACAAAACTGTTAGCTTTTGCTTGACGGCCCCAGGAACCGGCCTGGTCGTCCCAAACACCTGCGTGACCGGAAATTTTTCCTCCTAAACCGCTATAGTTTTGAAGCAAACCTTTTTCTAAGGCTCGACCAAAAGCAAAGTCTGTACACCAAAGATAGGTGCCGCCAGTGCCGTTACTTGCAACAAATTTATTGCCGGAACGACTGTAATTAGCTGAGTTGAAGTTGATCTGAAATTCAGAGGGCGTTGATTGTTCTATGAAAACAGTTTTGCCGCCTAGGGTAATAGTTGCTGCATCGTCTTCTGATTTGAGAGCGAGAATTTCGGGTTTGCTCAATTCTTTGCCTCGAACAACGGCGGCAAAAATCTCGCCTTCATCGCCAGCAGCATCGGCAATATTGATTCGGGAGTCTATGAAATGCCCCATTTCTTCTAGCAGCACGCTTGCTACGGCTTCGGGATTGTTCGCGTTTTGCTGAATGTACTCTTTTGACAGATAAATCTCGCCGTTTAAGCTGTCAAAAGCACCGTTAGCATTATTGATTTGAGAACTGGAAATAACTGTCACTCGTGGCAGATTTTTGGTGTTGCCACTGGCGGTGGCTTGTACTATAGTTTGAGCGGCTGCCAAGTCAATGTCATCTCCAAAGGCAAGTTTCATATCTTGGTTGAAATTCGCTGTATTAGCAAAGCGTTTGAGATAGCTGCTAGCAATTTCTTGAGCTTGTTCTATGACTGAACCTGTGAGTACATCGGCGGGTGCGTTGGATTGTGGAAGGTTGGCGGCGCTGGATGTTGCAGGGTTAACTGATATTGCGGATGGTTGCTGGCTGAGGATAAAGTTGCTGATATCTGGTGTTGGATAGTTGAGATTAAGTTCGGGTAGGAAAGTGCCGATGTCGGGTGAACTTTTAGTGGTTCCGGTAGGGAGTGTTTTTGCTAAAGGATCTAATTTTATCTCGAAAGCAGTGGGGTCAACATTAGGGGAGGTTTGCCAGGAGTTGCTGTTGTTGGAGAAGGTTGAATCTAACATGATTTTACGTTTTTATAATTGAGATTGGCTGGTACATTGCTGTTGTTAGTGACATCTTAATGCTGAGTTTCCGCGCTCAACTAGAGATTTTGTGCGAATGACAATTCGTGCGAATGACGATTTGATATGGCACATTTACAATAAAATTCCAATGTTGTTGGTGCGAATGACGATTTAAATTAGGGCTTATATCAAATTCGGGGTTGATTTATGAAGGAGGCGGTTGAAACCGCGTCTACACAAACTTTCGTCCGCGCAACGCGAGACTCAAGAGTAAAGATTGTGACTCACCCAAAAATTCTCGCATTTACCCGCGAGTCCGCCAGGGGTTAAAAACCTCTGGCGGACTCTCGGACTTGCGGGTTGGCGGACTCTCTGATTTATTCGCGATAAACCTCAACAATGCGATCGCCAATATTTTTAATTTTCTCCACCAATTCCGGCGGCTTGACTACCTTAACACTGCCGCCAAACCCGATAATCCACTGCTCCAAACTGATATCATTTAAAGACCAATTTGGCAATACAACTCGAAACCGATGGGGAAACTTAGCATCTCCAGTTGGTTGCAAAGAAAACAGAGATTTAAATCCTTCAGGTTTTTTCCCTCCCACAGGAGGTGACATCTTCATTACAGGAAATCGCTTAGTTCCCTCGGCAACAAATCGAAATTTATCGTCACTAAACCAAAGTTCCACAGTTATTTCTGCGCCCGATCGCACTTTTTTATCTGAGCTGAGAAACTGCTGCTGCAAACTAGCAGTTTTACCGAGAAATATCCCGGCACTTGCTGCTAAAAGTTGATTCAGTTTTTGTAAAGATTGTTCTTGAGTCTGGCGATCGCGCTTTTTCCCTTGAGGTTGACCTAAAAACAATCTATCCAGCCTTTCAAAACGCAACAAACCATTATCTTTTTTGCCTGCACATTCAAGCCCCAAATACCAAGCAAAGTTATAAAACACTATTTGCAGCGGCCACGCTAAAAAGAAGCCGTCCGCATCTCCCGAAAATCGACCGCCACCGAGAAAACGGCCCAATTCTAAGAGTTCTCCACCAATAATTGCTGCTTCCAATTTGGCTAAATTATTTGATAAGGCTTTGCCATCTAAAATGCTGTCGGTATCGACAATGCAGCGATTGGCGATCGCCCTTACAGGATAAGCATCAGGAGAATTAAGTTTGCTGAGTTTCATCCGTTCTTTAAACATTTCAAAAACAGCTAAAGCTTCGGGGTCTTCTAAACTTTTGGCTTGAGATTGCAGAATTCCGAATACTTGATTCAGTTCGCGCTGCGATAAAATACCAGTACCTGCAAAGTAGCCGTGTCGCAGGGGAAATTCTGGCAATATTTGATAAGGTTTCAGGATTTTTTCAATATCTTTCTGTACGAGATCTAAAATATTACCGCTAAGAATATTATTTTCTGTGAGGCCTGCGATTAGTGCTTTTTGGCTGCGGTTTTCGGAATTGGGTAAAAATGGGTGGTGAATGATAAACCGAATAATTTTTAGCAGCCGCTTGAATGGTTCTGAATCTGAGTAAGCGTGAGTGATTAGGTTTGAGTCTTCAATTACGGTGACATCAATATCGTTTTCGACTTCTCCCAAATCGCCGTTTTTAACTGTTCGCAATCCCATACTATTTTCGATTCCCCCCAACCCCCCCTTGGTAAGGGGGGGAGTAGTAGGATTTTTTTTGTCGTGTGGGGGAGTAATGGGATTTGTTCGATCGCCTAAAGAAATAGTGTTGTTTCCAATGCCGATTAGTTTATTTTCTTGCAGCCATTGCAAGTCGAGCGCAATTGTGTTATAATTAGCATAAATACTGCCTTTAAGTTGGTGCATTACCGCACAAATTTCGTCAACTGAATCCGCAAAATGTGGTACTTTGCTCAAAATTGATTCTAACACTTTTGGGTCATTGATATGTAAGTATCCGATACCGGAATAGCGGATAATTAATGCTATTAAATGCAGCAAGCGATCGAAATCTTGCAGTTTTGAGTATTGGTGCAGGGTAATTTGACCATGTTTAGTGCGGTTGATGCGGTTGGTGCAGGCGCGATCGAGCTTTTGAATTTTGTTTTGAATATCTGTCATATCAAACTCGCCGTCAGTTTGGGGAATACTATTGACGGCTGCAAAGCCTTCTGCGGGAAGCGGCGGGAAGTCTTTCAGGGATTTGAACATATCGGCGATTACTTTGTCGGGTACGATGCGATCGCGCTGTTGATTGCGCTGCTGGCAAGTTTCTAAGGGGGTTTTGAGATGCCAAGCCATCCACAATATGGGTTCTGATGTGCGATCGTCCCCAGGAGTGAGGGGGGAGTCGGAATTCAACTGCATGAGGAGTGACATTCGCCACGGGCGTTTGGCGTTGGTGGCATCGTAGATGACTGGTTGGTTAAGGGCGCTCGCGCTTCGGATTTGCTGTAGAATTTGATGTTCTATTTCTGTCCAATCTCCTTGAATGCTGGCATCGCCGTAGAGTTGTTCGCGAATTTCGTCGGTGGAAACAATCTGATAGTTTGCTAGGGGGGCTAGTTGTTGGGCAAAGGTTGATTTTCCGCTGCCTGGTGGGCCGATGAGAAGGTGACAAATCATGTTAGTTTTGGAATTGGGAATTGGGCATGGGGCATGGGGCATGGGAGGGTATTTATCGCAGTCCTTCATCTAATAATTGAGCGATTGCCCAGTCTTTTACTTCGCTATAGATGTAATGATGGGTGGAAGTACGGACGAATTGATGCAGGTATTCGGGTTTGACGATTCCTAAATTGCTGGTGAGGATTTTTGCCATGTTCTCAATTATGCGATCGGGAGGACAAATATCAGGATTTTCGGCTTTAACTTCCTGATACAATGAGTTCATGCGTTTTTTTGACATTCCTTTGCTGTGGTGAATCAATTGATTGCGATGGCTACACCAATAATCTAAACTTTCTAACAGCAATAGAATTTCCTGCCAAGCTTGCTGTTCCGAGGCTTGGTTGCGCTGTAGGATTTTTTCGCTGATGAAATTTCGCTTCTCAAAGCGGTTTTTCAAATAAGGAAAATCTATGTTAATTCCGATTTGTATGGCAGTTTTCTCTAAAACTCCTTCATAAAAAGAGCTGATTCTTGACAAAAAGTTAGCTATTTGGTCGAGATTGTAGTAAATGCGACACTGCGAGTAGAGATTTAACAGGGAGTCATAAGTTGAGACTTGCTTAACTAACTTTTTAGATAACTTAGAGGCTAGCTGAGAATTGTGTGCCAAAAAATTCTTAGCAGTTTGATTGTCTAAATTCAAACAATAATCGCCAATTTCCAGAGTTTTAACGATACGAGACAGTAATTCATTGCTAGCTGACAATTTAGGGTCGTTGATATATGGTTTTAAAAATTTCAAAGTTGTCAGCCAACCGTCTAGAATAGAAATGGCACCTCGAAAATCCCAGCGGGATTCTAGGATGATTTTAGCATCTTGATATTTCTGACTCCGCATATACCGCCAGTAGGATGTGAAATCGCATTCTGATGCTTGACCTCTGAGAATATTTTTAGGTGACAACTGAGGATTGATAAATAGTTGGTTGGTGACAGATGAGGCGATCGCCTGCATGGTCAAAGCTAACTGCATTTGAGGAGTTCCGCCTTTGATGGCTATTAAAATAGTTTGTTCGCTGCGAATGTGCTGGAAAAAAAACTGGTAGTAATAGTTGAGCAATTCGTCGCGATCGACTGCTGAGATGTGTTGAGGAATGACTTTACCTATCAATTCCAGGTCTGGGATTTCGCGCTTAAACCACTTTTTTAGAATGCTAAATAGATGGATAGAATCTGAGGGATACCCCAGAAAATTGAATTTTTCTTGACCAGATTTAGGATCTAAGATAAACTCAGGCTGGTCTGTAACAAAAATGTAAGCTTTTTTGACTTGAAAATTAGGGTCTTGGGTAGCAGTTTGCAAGACACCCCAAATCCGACCGGGACGAATGCGATCGTGCCAGGTTCCTGTTTGGTCATTTTCATAGGCTGCTAACAGTTTTTGAGTTAGTTCGCGAAATGAAAATGATTTTTGACCGTTTCTATTTTCGGTGACAGTAACTCCCAGTTCGGGACAAAGTTCGCTGATGATGTAACTTTGTCGCAATTGTGCGTCCCAGACAGTTTTTTCATCTTCTGTCAATCCAGATTCGTCTATATTTGGTTCGTTGCGATCGAATCCTACGGGGATGTAGTAGTCGTCAATTTTTACAGTTAAGTCAGATGTACCGATGTTGGCGATGAGAATTGCAGTCATGGCAGTTATTATTTAAGTGAAGACGATTAATTTTGAGGAAGCGGCCAGACTGGAATAGAATTTGGTGGCAAAGCGTTAGCAAAGGCGGCGCGATCGCGCTGATTTGCACCAAAAATAGTTACAGCTTGATAAGGTAGTTTGTTTTCAGGAAAGTTTGACTTAATCACGACATAGGAGGGGGTTGAACCATCCGCATTGTTACTAATCTGTCCGCCGACATTAGCATTTCCTTGTCCTTGCTGATTGACTCCTTTAAAGCGGTTGTCATAAAGTAAAATCAACGCCTTTCCCCGTATCTCTGGTGTTGTACCATTGCGTGGCCAATTATCAATCCCTTCGGGATGCTGTAATCTCTCGCAAGGTACTAAAAAAATTTGAGCGTTGTTATTCAAAACATCCTGATTGCGATGACCGGGAGTGCCAGGATTTCCGTTCCCAGGAATATCGCGGGAGGGTTGCACTGCAAGGAATGCGTTACGCACAGTGGGAAGAAATCTTGTTGTCCAAGTCGTTACATTGGATGACAAGCGTAATTTCTCTGATTTTAATTCCCAATGACATCCCCGCAGTCCTGGATAAGGGTGATTCCAATGCAGAGGGCGTCTTGAACCTCTTCCAATTCCTCCCAAATGTGATGCTAGTTCCAAGACTTTCTGTATCAAAATTAGATGATTCTCTTGCTTTGCTTCCAGGAGAATCATGCCACTGTAAAAATAGGGGCGATCGCGATCGCCTGTTTCCTCTTCTTCCCACTCCACCCCAATCCGAATAGTACCTACTTGGCTGGAAGGTTTGATCGTACCAAATAGTTCAGCTTCCAAAGTTTTACATTGATTTGGAGGATAAATGCCAAGGGCGATCGCCCGAAACCAATATCGCAACATCCCCCGTACCGCAGTCGGGCGAAATTCTGGCATTCGCTGGAAAGCCCCATACATCCCCGCTGTCCACAACTCGAATGTATAAAATTTTGTAAATAAATTATTAGTCGATCTTTTTGATGTTAGCGTTGTTCGCCCGTATCCCGAACTTACCCGCGAACCAATACCAGATGTTGCTAGAGTTTGTTCCAACCATATTTTAACTGTTTTTACGTCTTCTGGATTGTTACCTCTACTGGTAAGTGCTAAGCCAATCGCCAATTCGGGCTGTTCCATTGACAGCAAAGGATGGGGTTCTGGTTTGTATTTTATGCAACGATCGCCATCATCCCAATGCCAATTAGGATTTGCCATATCAACACTCAAACACGGCTTAGTTGGAAAAGCATCCAAAAATTGCACGCAGCAACCAATCCCATTATCTAACGTACCTAACAATCGGTCTATTTCAGGTTGTTGGTTCTGTTTTGCCCAAGCCAGTACCGCCCCTTTAATGCTGCTTGAAGGGACGTAAGGAACGCCATATACGGGATGGAAAACAGGCAAAAGTATCTCTCGAAAGCCGCCAGTTCCTCCTACTCGCACTCGCCAGGGAAATTGGACAGTCAAAACTTCAGTAGCAATCAGCTGAGTTTTTGCTGTTAGTTGTTTGTAAAGCTGCTGACAAGTTTCTTCTGCTGCTACAGCAGCTTCTAAAGCTGGCTGATAAAATTCTCCAAATAAAGTTTGATTGAGAGCTTGCAAAGGACTGATAATTTGATTTCTGCGTTGCTGATTATTGCGATTATTAATCATACTTCTTCAGCCTCTCCTAATACTGCGGGTGCCCAAAATGACCATTCTTTAGCTAACTGTATTGCTAAGCGATTCAGAGCAGTGTAATTTCTTAAAGGCAGATGAATGAGAGTGCGTTCGTCATTAACATCAAAATCTGCACCGCTAAAAGCCTGAAGTTTGACCAAAAACTTCCGATAAACTTTGCCTTTATATATGGTATCCTCAGCAGTTCCTGCCTCAAATTTCCTCATATCTCCACTCAGTCGGTGCAATCCCCAAGTTGAAATATAAGCAGTTAAGCCTTGGATCAGTCCACTAGCTTTTTTATGGTGTTTATCTCTCAAATTATCTCTTTCTAAGTTAAAAATTTCCAACTCATCCTTGAGATCTGTCAGTGCTGTATAAGCTTCTTGACTAAATTTACGCGGATCTAGATTCATGATTTGCCCTCGTTAGTTATGCTATGTCGATCGATGTTTTAATGGTCTTCAAATCTACCCAACCTCTACCCAAACCTTCTAAACCTCCAAATTGCAGCCTTTTTGTCAGTATTTCGGGGAGTTTTTGGCGAATATTTTTAGTTTTTTCAGCATCTTTAGCTGCTTTCATTCCCCAAGGAAAGAACAACACTGCTTCTGGCGGAATCGCTTCTTCCGAACGGAAGGAACCGCCTTTTACTGTTTTGCTACCTTTTTCCAAAGCTACCCGCACTTCTCTTTGCAATCCAGTTTCTACCAACGCCACGCAATCTTCATCGCTCAAAACTACTAATTTGTTGATCAACTGACCGATAAGTCCATTATTGCCTGTTAATTCTTTCAGTTCTTTGTCAAGACTATTTTTTTCAAGTTGATTTAGTAGATTTAGATGCTGCTGTCTTAAGAGTGCTGTTTGCAGGTAAAGATTGTTGGTTTGAAAACTAACTAAAGCAGGTTGTTCTTCAGCAATACTTTCTCGCCATTGTTTAATTAAACCAGTCAAAGGAGAATTTGTTAACCAGCGATTCCAGCGATCGAGCCACAGGGGACAAGTAATCCAAACCAGATGGTGACTTAATGAAGCGATGGGAAAAAATAGAAGAGTAGCATCGGCAAACCAAACTTCTCCTTCTGTAGGTTGTTGCCCGCCTGTAATTTTTTGTCCGAAAAAAATTCCGGCTTCGGTTTCGTGACTGCGTTCTAATTCTGAGCGGATTTTTCCCCGCAAAGAAGAAGCAGGTAAATAAGGAAATTCGGTATGAACTTCGCGGGCAATTCCCATGAGGTTGCCTTCGTTGGCACTACCTCCAGTGTGCAAAGCAGTAAGTAGGTGTAAGTAAGTTATGTAAGTATTCATTATCTCGTTCCCCACAGTAGTTTTCCGTAATTTAATTGTTCAAAAGTTTTCAGCCAACTCCCGCCCCCTGATGGTAATAATCTTTCATCTTTTTTAGGCAGTTTCTCATTAAAAATGTAAACCGTCCCTGGTGGCACAAATGCCCGCTGTGGCAGCAAAGCAAATTCAGTATCTCCGTTATTTGAGGAGTTGAGACTTCGCCGCTTAATGCTAGATACTCCCCCCCAAAGTAAAGCCCGATCGCTCGCACATCCACTCAGCAAACCTTGCCAACTTTTCGGATAAACTCCATACACCGCTGTTTCTTTTTCTGCAAGTCCCGGCGTCAGTAAATAAGCAAAATTGCTGGCTTCTGTATTGCTGGCTTCTGTTGGTTCGGTAAAACCCTCTAAAGGCTGCCATTGTTTAAAATCTGGTAATGGCGAAACCAAGACTCGATGTCCTTCACCTCCCAAGCGCACAACATCAGGTGTTTCTAATTTGTGGCTCATTCCAGCTACCAGTTTCCAACCCGAATGCAATCGCACCGCTACTTCAGTAAAATATCCTTCCTCTTCTTTAACTTGCCTTTCCCCCGATTTCATGTGAATGTGCGGCATGATTTGAAGGCTCCAAGGATCTGGGTGAAAATACTTCTGTTTTTCATCCTTTGGTGGTTTTAGTGTTTCTCCCTTAAGGTATTGGCTTAATGCTTCAGCAGAAATCCAAGTCTGAGGCCGACAAATAAATTCATTTTGGTTGAGTACAGGAGTTACCATCGGTGGCAGTTTATCTTTATCAAAACCGAATTTTTCCATAGCTTCAGGAGTCATCGGCTGAAAGCGTAGAGTTCTGTCCCAATTATCTGTTTGTTCGTCTAAATCATCTTCTGGTGTTTCTTGCTGATTTTCTGGCTTACTTTTAACCGCTAATAGATCTTTCGGAGTCGGCAACCATAAAACATCATCAGCATCTAGTAAAAAAGGGCCAATGAATTCTAAGTTTCGCTTTTTACTTGAGGTTTCTTTACCATAAAAATCTAAGAGCGATCGCAGTGCTTGAAAAACTGTAACAGGCATTGGCGGAAATTGTCCTTTTGCCCAGGAACCTTCCCCCGGCACGAAAGGTTTAGCTTCCCGAAACAACAGCACATCTAGAGGTTCGATCGCGTACCAATTTATCCAATCGTCCATCAGTTACTCTCCTCTTTCCCATTTATCTTGCTGCACCATCTTGTCTACCCAAAAAGCACTGAATCTCAACAAATTACCCAAATCTTGCGGTTGAATTCCTAAAGTTTTTTGAGCCTCGCTTGTTCTGAGCCAATCTTCTAAACTTAAATCAGGTTTTTGAGGATCAGGTTTTTGAGAATCAGGTTTTTGAGGTTTTAAACTTTTAACCCATTCCTCCCAAGCTATCAGCCATGTAACTAGCGAAGTCTTAACATCTTCGTTCAGCGTCTTACTTTCATCTCGACTTTTGATAATTACTCCTGCGGCTTTCTCAAATAATTGACTGCTTTCAGTAACGCAGGCACGCCGCGGCAACTCTTCAGCTAGGCGATAAAGTAGCGGGCTGAGTTCCTCTGTGGGAGACTTGAGAAAACCGTACCAAGACTCTAATAAATTACCTTTCATCACCGCTTCCAAGGTATTGCCACCACCGTAAATTACGCGGAAACATAAGCCATCTTTACCGGGTAATTTCTTAGCTCTTTCCTTTTCAGCAGTCCAGAGACTTTCTAACACAGTTGGCAAAGGTACGCTCTTGTGAGCAATTACAATTCCCGCGCTCATTGTTGCCCCTTTCCCCATTGTGAAAAGAGGGCGATGTGGCAATCCTTTTATTGTTTCTATGGGCTGCCAGTATCCCGTTGAATCTCCGTTTTCAGCGACATGGTTAAATTCATTAAATGGGTCTTGACTCCCGCACCAAGCAGCTCGCAGTGACAGGAGATATTCTGGTAAATCGGCGATCGGCAAAACTGCCATTACATCATCGCCGCCACTATAAACTACTTTACCGCAAAATCGCTTTTCTGTGATGTGAGGAACTAACCGATTTGAAAAATCCAACAAGGCGCGATTTAGCCCGACGTGTGTAGCTGGGCCCATGCGTTTTTTAGTGTTTAATAACTCATCCAAATTGTCATAATGCTCAGATTCTTGTTGGACTATATATTCCCTGTAATCCTTGAGTTTGCCACCTGAAACGTATTTGCCCATGCTATCGCCGTCAGCCAGGACAATTGCCCACCAATCAGCCGGACTGCCATCGCCAAAACCGCTGTCTTTATGCGCTCGATCGACCAATTTTCTGAGAGTTTCCAGTTGTTCTCCCTTCAAGCTCATATCTTCAGCCAGCCACTTGCTAGAAAACATAACTCCGTTATAACCCTTGTCTGTTTTGACAACTTGTTGCTTGTGCTTAAGAATAACAGCATCAGTTTTTGGTACTTGAAAGGGACGGCGAGTGCGACGACGAAAATTTTTAAGCTGTTTTGAGTTAAAGATTTTATTGCCATTGGAGTCAACAGCATTCTTTAATTTGAGACGCAAGTTAATCCAATATTTGCGAATTAGTTGAGGGTTGTTGTGGGCAAATTTTGCTGCCGCGATAGAACTTAAATTAGGAAAGCGAATTAAACTCTCATAGTCAATACGATCGCCTCCAGCAGATTCATCTCTATTAATCGTCATTCCCAAAGATTCAGCTACGCCACCGTATCCCCAAGCCATGCGCTTTGTTAATTCAATCGCATTCAGTTTTTCGGAACCGTTAAATACCCCCGGATAAACCTTTGCCATTACTTGCCAAAAAAGTCGCATCGAACCCGCCGATACTCCCCCACCTTCACAAAAGTCATCTCTGTAAAGTAAATTGGGATGCACTGCACTGTATTGACCGGAAAGTGTAGAACGTTCCCCCGGTGCGGCGGGAATTTGCCAAGTGCGCGTGTTTTTGATTGATTGAATTAATCGACCAAGACGTGATTGAACGTTGCCCCACCAAGTACCGACATTAAGAGTCTTGTAAAACGTTTCTTCGGGTGCAGTTGGAGTAGATTGGTTGGAACGAGAAGGTGCGATCGCCTCTTGCGCTTGTTTCCAATCCTTGTTAAATTCCCCGTTTTCTTCTTCTTCAATCATCAGCGATTGACCGCTATCACCTAAAGGAACGGCTGTCCAATAAGCTTCCCAAGAATTATTGATTTGAGCTTCCCAAAGACGATTCCATTCCCAACATCCATGTTGCTGCCATTTTTGGATATCTCGGTCGTCAGCGGGAGTATTGAAACCCAATTCGGCGATTTTATCTCTATTTTCCCCAACTTTCAACCATTGGATCGCTTTTGTTTTTATGTCTTCTCGGACTTTTTGAGCGATATCTTGCCATTCTTTTTTAAGCTGTAGTTCCAGTTCTTCACCTAATTGTTCTGCTGCTGCTTTACCAGGAACTAAGGCGGTAATCGTATTGGGAAAGCCTGCGGTACTCAAACTGGTTGATTGTCGGTTTTGAAAACGAATAACCGGAGTTTTGTCTGACTGCAATTGTTTGAAAAATTCGGCAAAGTCCGAATATTCTTTGAGAATGAGCGCGTCGATAATTTCCTGACCCCACAACGAAGGCGTAATTACTGCATCCGGGCCGTATTTATCGGCAATGTACCAGCAGACTTTAGCACCTAAATAGTGGAGCAAGTATGACCCAGCCCAGAAGTCTAAAAACTTGCGCGATGCTTTAATAAATTCTTGGACTGGTGAAAAGGTAAATAACAATAAATACGGATGTTCTTTTTCAGCGGACTCCCCATCGGGAAACATCGCGCCTGTCAAAGCGGAAACTGTTGCTTTGTGGGAGTGAATCGGACAATCTGGGAGAATTTTGTGGGCGGGAACTAATAGAGCATCGGTTTGTTTTTTCGCTAAAATCTCTGGAGAGAAGCGCCAAAACCACCAGAATACTTTTTTAACATCTGATTCTTGGGCGATCGCACCCAAATCGCCGATCGCGGGTAATTGACTATTAATCCCTGTTTGCGACTGACCGCTAATTGGGTGTCGGGCTTCACAAGTATCGCTATTTGGGGTGTTACTGGGAAGGTTCACGTGATCGGAAGAATCTGCGATCGCCTGCGGTAACGACAAATCCGAAGTATTTATTTGCCCTAATTGCCCTTCAAAACACTTTAACTGGCTGCATACAGACAGACACGTCTCTGGATTTTCCGAATCGTGCAGCAAGGCGTAAAGCTTGCGGTGGTAGTAGTTCATTTATTACTATTTCATACCAATAGAGTTAAAGTAGCACGTTTGGTTTGTAGCTGAGCTTACTCTCGTGCGAATGACGAAATATATATAGTAATTTCAAATAAGTATGAGACTATTTAAAAATGAGGTAAAATGAATAAAAATAGTGAAGCCGCTAGGAAAATGTCTTACAGTATTGATTTGAGAAAAAGAGTAGTGGATTATGTAGAAAATGGCGGTCGTATCGCTCAAGCGGTCGGACTTTTTCAGGTAGGAAGGGCAACGATATATCGGTGGCTGGGTCGGACCGACCTTAGAGCCACACAGGTAAAAAGGCGTAAGAGAAAACTAGATTGGCAAGCCTTAGAAAAGGATGTAAAAGAGAA